>CAYXAN010000336.1:0-2311 GCA_964461705.1 uncultured Sarcina sp.
GAAGGAACGCACCGCGTTGTTGCCGGAGATATCCAGAACGCCCTTTTCCTGCTCCATCATCACTGAGGTCAGTGTTGCCATCTTGCCGTGGCTCTTATGAAACTCCAGCAGATCCTGCAGATTCACATCGCAGACGCCGTCTCCATAGGTCATCATGAACGGCTCATCCCCGATGTACTTCTGAATCCGCTTGATCCGTCCGCCGGTCATGGTGTTCAGACCCGTGTCCACCACCGTCACCTTCCAGGGCTCGGTGTGCTTATCATGAACGACCATCTTGTATTCTTCTGTCAGATCAAAGGTGATATCCGATGTGTAGAGAAAGTAATTCCGAAACCATTCCTTGATGATCTGCTGCTTGTAGCCTGCACAGATGATGAATTCATTAAAGCCGTAATAGGAATACTCCTTCATGATATGCCACAGGATCGGCATGCCGCCAATCTCAATCATCGGCTTCGGCTTGTATTCGGATTCCTCGGAAATACGCGTACCGAGCCCGCCGGCCAGCAAAACAACCTTCATGCATTCTTCCTTTCTGCCCTCTGCGCCATGCCCATGCACAGGTGGTAACACGTCGACAGCCGTGAATATCCAAAGATCATGATCGCGAAGATCTTTAATGAATCACTGATTTAATCAGCGCTTCCTTAAGGGGCAACACGTCTGCCGCCCGGTATGACAACACAGGACGACATGGAATGTCAACAGACAAATGTCCAAAGTAATCGGACAGCATCGCAAAAATCATAACATGTGCTCTCAAAATGATTATTAAGTCAACCTATAATTGCTCGAGGGTAATTTTACCACTCTCGCATGCGATTGAAAAGCTTTGCACCTATTTGAATGTGTAAGCCTGCACTGTTTCGGTGCTTTTCCTGTACCGTTGACGGTACAGGAAAAGCGCCAGTCCGACGACGGATTCACGCCTTATCACTCAAAAAAGTCACGAATCTGGCGCTCCATCACCGCATTGCAGTCCGCACCCTCAAGATAGGCACGGGACCACTCACACACCTGATCCATAGCCTGCCGGATATGCCACTTCGGCTCCCAGCCGAATACACTCTTCATCTTGCTGCAGTCAAGCTTCAGAAAGTTTGCCTCGTGAGGGGCGTTGGCCTCTGCACGATTTTCCCAATGTGCTCCGCTTCCGTAGCTGCTGCAGAACAAATCCACCAGCTCTCCTGTGGTAACGCAGTCACAATCGTCCGGTCCCACATTGTAGGCGCCTGCGATACTGCTGTCTTCCCACTGTGCCGCGGCAATCATCAGGTAGCAGGAAAGCGGCTCCAGGACATGCTGATAGGGTCTTGTGCTGTAGGGATTACGCACAAGGATTGTCTCCTTCCTTTCCATGGCGCGGACACAGTCCGGAACGATGCGGTCCTTGGCAAAATCCCCTCCGCCGATCACATTTCCCGCACGTGCCGTGGAGATCGGAACGGTATAGCTTCCGTCCTCCTTGGTGAAAAAGCTCTTACGGTAGCTGTGCGTCACAAGCTCCGAGCAGGACTTGGAATTGCTGTAGGGATCGTACCCGTCCAGTCTCTCATTCTCACGGTAGCCCCAGGGCCATTCCTTGTTCTCGTACACCTTATCCGTTGTCACATTCAAAAAGGAGCGAACAGAGTCACACTGCCGAACCTGCTCGAGGATATTCACCGTTCCCATCACGTTCGATTCATAAGTCCCCACCGGATCCTGATAGCTGGTTCGCACAATGGGCTGCGCGGCCAGATGCAGAATCACATCAGGCCGGACCTCCTGCACCGTCTTTGTCAAGGTTTCCAGATCCCGGATGTCGCCGATTACAGAATGCATCTCCTTTTTCAGTCCGGCAATCTCAAACAGGGCAGGCTCCGTCGGTGCCTCCAGAGCGTAGCCGTGCACCTCGGCGCCGAAATCCAGCAGAATTCTGCACAGCCAACTTCCCTTAAAGCCGGTATGTCCGGTGACAAGCACCCTCTTTCCCTTGTAAAAGCCGGACAGCTGTTTTCTTCCGATTACACTGCGATTTATCTGCATGCTCCCTTCCTTTCTGAGGTCTTTTTTACTCACGATTTTCTGCATCTGTATCCATCCTTTATCTGGTTTTCTGATTTGGCATCTGTTCAGCGCCTGCCAAGGCACAGAGACACCCTCATCAGCACTCCTTTATTTTTCTGCACAGCAGACGATACACCCCTTCCAGAATCCCTGCAAAGAGCAGCACCCAGAAAATGCGGGCGGCCGCCATTCTCACCCAGCTGTCCTCACAGTAATACAGCCCAAGGAACCAATCATCCACGTTATGTACCAGGAGGAT
>CAYXAN010000337.1:0-2297 GCA_964461705.1 uncultured Sarcina sp.
GAGTATTACCATGAGGATTCTCCGGACAAGGGGATTGCGGAAATCATCATTGCCAAACAGCGCAACGGCCCCATCGGCACGGTACAGCTCAAGTGGCTGCCGGAGCTGACCAAGTTTGCAAACCTTGCCGGAGCACAGGGCTGATTTGCCTGTTCTTCGTGCAGGTAAGGAGATCGGATGGTATGCTGAACGGATTTTGTGAAAAAAAAGAAAAGAGCCGGTGCGGGAGGGATCGGGAGAAGCGGATGTTTCTCCTGATCCTTATTTTGTCCTTTGCTGCGGTTCTGATCCTGAATGTGCTGACCCCGATGCTGTCGGATGATTATGCCTATGCGATGGAGGTACAGAAGGCAGACTCGGTTCTGGATCTGCTGATTCAGGAGTATCATCAGTATATGACCTGGAACGGAAGAAGCATTGCCCATTTCCTGCTGCGGCTTTTTCTGTTTCTTCCCATGCCGGTGTTCAAGATTGCCAACAGCCTGGCCTTTACAGCCCTGTCCCTTGTGATGACGCGGTTGGCATCTCCCAGGGAAAAATATGACTGCTGCACGCTTCTTCTGATTCAGCTGGGGCTGTGGCTGTATGCTGTGGATTTTGCGGAAACGATTCTGTGGGAGGACGGCGCCTGTAATTATCTGTGGGGAGCGCTGGTGATTCTGACCTTTCTTATGGCGGAGCAAAACGCATTGGAGGAGGGAAAACTTCGGATGATCCGCAGCAGAAGGGAGACCGCGCGGAAGGCTGTTTTCCTCTTTCTGTTCGGCACTGCGGCAGGCTGGTGCAATGAGAATACCTCAGGCGGCTGCCTCCTGGCACTTCTTGTGTGGGCTTTGATCTGCAGACAAAAAGGGGCACATCTCCCGCGCCCGTTCCTTGCAGGCATTACGGGAAACGCAGTGGGTCTGGCCATTCTGGTCCTGTCCCCGGGAGCACGTCTTCGGGCATCCTATGCAGCGGATGAGAATTATTCCGGACTTCTCGGCCTCCTGGCAAGATTTCAGAAGATCACGCTGACGATTCGGGAGTATTTCGGAACGCTTTTGATGGCTGCGCTGGTGGTGATGATTCTTCTGTGGCTTCGGCGCATTCGTAAGGGCTGGCTTCATACGGCGTTTTACTGCACTCTGTTTGCCGCCACAGCTTATGCACTGGTTGCTTCGCGTCAGACACAGCCCAGAGCCTTTTTCGGCGCAGGACTGTTCCTTATGATCGGAATAGCCGGGGGCATCCGCGAGGTGATGAACGAGACGCAGAGGGAGGACATCCTTCAGGCGGCCGGCTGGAGCCTTCTGGGAATCATGCTGCTGCAGTTTTTCTTTACTTATACGGATAATGCTGCAAATGTGGGAAGAATCTGGAGGGATGAGACAAACCGCGTGGCTTACATCAAGGAGCAGGCTGCAGCGGGCGTGACAGAGCTCACGGTTCCCCTGGTTCACACAGACTTCTATAATGATTATTCGGCCATAGGCAAAATGGAGATGACGGAGGATCCGAACTATTGGATCAACGTCTTTTATGAGGAATATTACGGAATCGAATCCATCACCGCCATTCCGTACGATGACTGGAATTCCTAGGAACCAGGTCAGACAAAAGAACCGGTTTTTATAGGCAGCAAATCCCGATTTCACAGACAGCAAAATCTAACAGGAAGCAAATAACAGGAAGCAAATAAAAAGAAACAAATAAAAAGAAACAAATAAAAGGATCGGTCTCCGACGAGCGGAAACCGATCCTTTCTTTCTCTTCGTTTATGCTGCAGAAACAGTCCCTGGTGCGGCAGAAGAATTAACCTTCTGTGATTGCACCTACAGGACACTGAGCCTCGCAAGCGCCGCAATCGATGCAGGCATCTGCATTGATCTCATAGTGAGCATCGCCCTGAGCAATTGCCTCTACGGGACACTGAGAAGCGCAGGAACCGCAGCTGATGCAGGAATCACCAATAACACGTGCCATGAGTAGTACCTCCTTCAGGTTGTGCATGTAGGGTTACATGCATTGATTCATGAATATGATGGATTTCAACAGATATCCGGGTGCCCCTTCTTCAGGGACACCCGTCAACCTATCACATATTACATCCCATATTCCTTGTTAGACAATGCTAAAGTCATCTGCTGATTGTTCCGCATTGCAGCGTTACGATTCACTCGGCGCCCTGCCGCCTGGCCGGCGTCTGTCCTGTGACCGTTCAGCAGAGTCCGCTCTGATTATTCGTTGTACAGAGCACCCAGCTTCTCGAGGTATGCATAATGTGCCTTTGCGTGCGCCTCTTCCTCAGCAAAGAG
>CAYXAN010000338.1:0-2292 GCA_964461705.1 uncultured Sarcina sp.
TGGCGGGACCGGATGCACCGGAGGAAGGCCTGCGGATTCCAACCATCGGCGTCGGAGACGGCGGCAATGAGATCGGCATGGGAAAGCTGAAGGATGTGATCACAGGAGAGCTGTCCCTGGTTCCCTGCAGGGTGGCAGCCGATATTCTGGTTACGGCCAGTGTATCCAACTGGGGAGCCTACGGGATCGCTGCGGCACTGCAGCTGCTGACGAAAAAAGCGGTCTTTTCCGAGCTTGACGGAAAGAGGGCGTCACAGAAGGTGGAGGAGTTTATTGCCGCGACGGTAGCGATGGGAAGCGTGGATGGCGTTACTCACGAGTGCGTGGCGCATGTGGACGGCTACGGGTCGGAGGTTGAAACAGAAATTCTGGATGCGTTGGCCGATGCAGTGGAAAACAAGGGCTTCCGATAGGATCCGGCAGGAAGCGGAATTTGTGTAAACCGGCAGGATTCATCCACAGTACGATTGTATTATTGTATACAATCACAGTTGCATCCAAATATTCCATTCGTATAATAAGAGGCAAGTTACAGGAGATACGGCAAGGGCGTCGGACAGGAAGTTGTCCGGCGCCCTTTTTGTATCGGGAGGAGAGCAATGACAAATGCAAGATGTCAGGCTCGGATCAAGGAGGTAAGCGATTATGAAAAAGAGAATCTTCAGTGCAGTATTGGCAGGAATCACAGCCTTGTCTCTGGCTGCCTGCAGCGCAGGCGGATCGGCGGATACGACGGCAGCTTCGGATACCGCGGAATCCTCGGAAGCCTCTGAAGCCGCCGGTGACAGCGCAGCGTCCGGCGATGCCATCAAGCTGGGAACCATTGCTCCCAAGACAGGCTCTCTGGCATCCTTCGGTATCGCGGCAACCAACGGTGCGAATCTGGCCGTGAAGGAGATCAACGAGGCGGGCGGCATCGACGGAAAGCAGATCGAGGTCATCAATACAGATGATCAGTCCGATCCCACCGAATGTCTGAACGCATTCAATTCGCTGGTATCGGACGGTGTGGGTCTGATTGTCGGCTCCGTCACCTCCGGCTGCACCAGTGCCATTACCGGAGCGGCGAACGAGGAGGGCGTTGTGCTGATTACCCCTTCGGCTACGGCGGACTCCATTACGACAGAGGATGATTATGTTTTCCGCGCCTGCTATGCGGACTCCTTCCAGGGAGCCATTGCAGCGGCCTATGCGGCACAGTCCGGATACACCAGCGTCGGCGTTGTGTACTGTGCGGCGGATACCTATTCGAAGGGTCTGTATGATTCCTTCTCGGCAGCCTGCGAGAAGTACGGCGTCAGTGTAGATGCGGTAGAGTCTACGGCATCCATGGATGTACAGGATTACACCAACCAGTTCGCTTCGATGGTAAAGGCAGGTGTTGGCCTGGTTTACTGCCCTTATTACTACGATGTCATCGGTCCCTACCTTGTGACACAGGCACGGGCAGCCGGCTATGAAGGAATCATCATGGGCGCCGACGGCTACGACGGATCTCTGGATTACACCGTAGACGGTGCGGATCTTACCGCCTTCAACAACGTTTACTGGACAAACCACTTTGATTCCTCCGATCAGTCTGAGATCGTCCAGAATTTTGTAAAGGCATATGAGGACGAATATAACGAAACGCCCATCTGCTTTGCCGCTCTTGCCTATGACTGCGTATACATGTACAAGGATGCCATTGAGCGGGCAGGGAGCGTTGAGCCCTCTGCTGTTCGTGATGCGCTGGCGGATACCTCGGTTACCTACACCTGTGTAACGGGTACCTTCACACTGGACGAAACCGGAACACCTGCCAAGGGTGCATCCATCATCGCCTTTACCTCTGACGGCACGACGGTATCCTCCGAGCTGGTGGATGTCGTCACAAGTCTTCCGGATGCGGAGGATACGGAATAGGTTCAGCAGCAGGAAAAAGAGAGAAGATCGGTTCCCGGCATGAGGTCAGACCCTGCCGGGAACTGTGGATTTACAGAAAGAGTGAAAGGCATGAGTACATTTATTCAGACGCTGATCGTCGGGCTGCGGCTCGGCAGTATCTATGCACTGATCGCCCTTGGCTATACCATGGTCTACGGTATCATCCGACTGATCAACTTTGCTCACGGAGATTTCATCATGGTGGGCGGCTACACCATTATTTTTGTGACCGGCATCATGACGGCTCTGGGACTGCCGATCTGGCTGTCTGTGATTCCCGCAATTCTCCTTTGTGCTCTGGTGGGCATGGGAACCGAGGTGATTGCGTATCGTCCGGTCCGTAAGACCGGAACCGCGATGACCGCC
>CAYXAN010000339.1:0-2264 GCA_964461705.1 uncultured Sarcina sp.
AAGAAGCGCCGCGATGATCAGCGTCATCACCGCGTCCACAAGGAGCAGAACCACTACCAGAATAAGAAAAACGATGACCTCCGAAGTCATCTGCAGAAGATTCAGAATCAGCGCGTACACGTTGTTGATATCCGAGGTAATGTTGCGCTGAATGACGGCGGTATTGGCATTCAGATAATACTCGTAGGGCCGCTTCATGAAATTGATCATCATGCGGTTGCTGGTGGCAAACTGGTTTTTGTAGATAAACCGCAGCAGAATTTTCTGCTCCAGGTACAGATAGATGTTCTTGAAGCCGTATACCGCGACAATGGCGATCATCATCATGACCGCAAACTGCCGTATGGAATCCGCGCCGCAGAGCCGGTAAATGTCTCCCATGTGATACTGATTTTCCTCAATGGCAGAGGGATTCACTATGGCCTGCATGATCGGAATGACCAGTGTGATGCCAAGAGCCTCCAGCACCGCTCCAAGCAGCATGACAAAGACCAGAAGAACCATCACGACCTTTTGGTGACGATCCAGCAACTGATTGATTTTCTTGAATGATTTCAGCATGTGTTTTCCCTTGACGGCTGCAGCCTCTGTTCGCTGTGGCTTCCCGCGTCGCGATGAATGGCCGGATCCTCATAAAGATCCATGAATTCATCTCCCAGATACAGCTTTTCCTTTGCACAATGAATGGAGGACGGCACGGTGTACACCGTTACCACCCTCTGAAACTCCATCTGCAGATTGTCGCATACAAAATTCAGGATTTCCATGGGAAACTTGCCGTCCAGCACCACATGCTCCGGAAAAATCTCCGTATAATCCAGCACATCACGCGGATGCGGCTTCACCAGCACAATTCCGTCGCCTGCATATTGCCGGATCATATCCCGAAACAGCTTCTTTCGCATGGACAGATCCTTGCACAGAGGCTCTGTCAGGATCAGGCTCACCGGCTGCCCTTTTTCCTTTGCGCCCATCAGGGCAGCCTCCAGCTCCTTTCGATTGGCAATAAAGAGGCGGATCAGCCTCTCCCTACCCTCCCGATCCAGCCCCTTCACCAGCGGCTCCCTCGGGACCTCTCTCATCTTTGCGATGGGGTGATCCAGGGCAGAAAGGTCATTGACCTCCATATCCATACAGTATCTTCCGTATCCGTTCTGGATGAAGATAAGTCCAAGACCTGCCAGAAAGGCCTTCAGGCCGAAGTGTCCCCGGTTGTCATACCGCGCGGTGTCATAATAGCGCAGACAGTCCAGCCCGTCCTCTACGGCGTGGTACCGGATTTTCTTAAAGCTTAAATAATAGCCGATGGGATCGGAATCGCAGAACACATAAATCTCCCTGTATTCGCCGAAGTCCACCGGCACATACGCCTCCTCCAGCTGTCCCAGACGCCGGCAGAAGCGAATCCGGTTCTGCAGATTCCGGACAAGAGACCCTGTATCCTCCTTGAGAGGTCGGAGCTGTTCAAAAAACGTAAAGGGCTTCTCATCGAACCAGATCACATCCTCAAAGATGCCGCTGGCTCTCGCTCTGATATCCAGATCCCCGAAATCATTGGACATCCGGGACAGGACCAGCGTCGCCGCCCCCTGCCGTTCCTTCGGAAGATTCAATTCCTTCAGACAGGCCACATAGACATGATAGAAGGTATGGCAGACATAAATACGTTCCTTTTTCATCTCATTTCTTTTCTGCTTTCCTGTTCACCGTAGATGCACTTCACTCCCTTTTCGTTAAAGCAGGAAAGCCATTCCTGCGTCGGCTTTTTGTCTGTCACCACAAGGTCGATGTCCTCGATCCCGCAGATATTGGAAAATCCGATTCGTTTAAACTTCGTGCAGTCCACGGCCAGAATCGCCGTACCGGCATGCTTCAGCATGGTCTGCTTGACCTGCGCAAACAGCTCGTTGGCGTCCGTAATGCCCTTCTCCATGTCAATGCCCTTGCAGGAGAGGATGACCTTGTCGGCATTGACTGCCTCAATTCCGCACATCGCCATGGGGCCGACCAGCGCCATATACCGCTCCACAAGATTTCCTCCTGTGGACATCACACTCCATCGGTTGTCCTCCGAGGCTGCCATCAGAACCTCGACGGAATTGGTGATCACCGTAATTTCCTTGTCCCGGATCTGTTCCAGAATGGAGAGAGCCGTCGTGCTGGCATCCAGAAAAACATGATCTCCCTCCTCCAGCATATCCGCGATGAGCCCGGCAATGATCCTCTTGCCCTCCATGTTCGCCTTCTGGCGAATGGCAAAGGGC
>CAYXAN010000340.1:0-2237 GCA_964461705.1 uncultured Sarcina sp.
TCAACAGACTTGCCGCGTCTTGCAGCCACCTCTTCAGGGGACTTCATGCTGGACAGACCGCTCAGAGTTGCCAGAACGACATTCTGCTTGTTGTTAGAACCAAGAGACTTTGTACGGATATTCTTGATTCCCGCCAGTTCGCAAACGGTACGGGCAGGGCCGCCGGCAATGATACCTGTACCTTCCGGGCTCTTCTTCAGCAGAACCTGCGCAGAGCCGTACTTGCCGATATAATCATGGGAAACCGATCCGACCTCATCCAGAGCGACGGTCACAAGGTGCTTGGCGGCATCCTCCTTGCCCTTGCGGATTGCTTCCGGAATTTCCGTGGACTTTCCAAGGCCGACACCCACATGTCCATTGTTGTCGCCTACTACAACAAGTGCGGAAAATCTCATCGTACGTCCGCCCTTTACAACCTTTGTGACACGCTTGATTGTAACGACTTTTTCGGTGAGCTCCATCTGACTTGCATCATAATTAGAACGCTTCATCTAGTCATTCCTCCCTTAGAATTCCAGGCCGGCCTTACGTGCCGCATCTGCAAGTGCTGCAACCTTGCCCTGATATATAAAGCCGCCTCTGTCGAATACGACCTTAGATACGCCCTTTTCCATGGCTCTCTTCGCAACAAGATCACCGATATACTCTGCCGCAGCCACATCATCCGTGTGTGCAAGGGCAGCTTTTACTTCCTTCTCAACCGTGCCTGCTGCAGCAATCGTCTTTCCGGCCTCGTCATCAATGATCTGCGCGTAAATATGATTGTTGCTTCTGTAAACGGAGAGGCGCGGTCTCTCAGCGGTTCCGCTGAAACGGTTGCGAACCTTCAGGTGCTTCTTTTCGCGGATTAACTTTCTATTTTCCTTTTTAACCATTGTACACGCTCCTTATCCGATTACTTCTTACCACCGGTCTTACCAACCTTGCGACGAATTGTCTCGTAATCGTACTTGATACCCTTACCCTTGTAAGGTTCAGGGCTTCTCTTTGCCCTGATATCAGCAGCCCACTGTCCAACAAGTTCCTTATCGATTCCCTTTACCAGAATCTTGTTGCCTTCAACAACCGTCTCGATTCCATCCGGATCTTCCATCTCGACGTTGTGAGAATATCCTAAATGCAGCTCCAGAACCTTACCCTTTTTCAGAGCTCTGTAACCGACACCATTCAATTCCAGTGTCTTTGTGTAACCTTCTGTCACACCGACTACCATATTGTGAACCAGAGCTCTGGTCAGGCCGTGAAGTGCCTTTTCTTTCTTCTGATCATTGGGTCTGACAATCTTAAGTTCACCGTTCTCCTGCTCAATCTTCATAGAAGCAGGAAGAGTTCTTACCAGTGTACCCTTAGGCCCCTTAACCGTCACTGTGTTATTTTCTGCTACATCAACAGTAACGCCTGCCGGTATAGCGATTGGCATTAAACCGATACGTGACATGCCCGTTCCTCCTAACTAAACTTTTTGATTATGTTTTCTTGATGCTGCCGCAAACGCAGCACAGGATGTCCCACCCATCCCGTGGGACAGATTTCCTGATGCCATCGCTGTTTTACTCTGTCATGCGTGCGGCCATGCATGCAGTGCCGATGAATTACCAGATAAATGCCAGAACCTCACCGCCAACCTGCAGCTCTCTGGCCTTCTTATCCGTGATAACTCCCTGATTCGTGGAAAGAATTGCTGTTCCAAGTCCGTCCAGAACCTTCGGAACATCATTTTTGCCTGCATAAACACGCATGCCGGGCTTGGAAATTCTCTGAAGGCCGGTCAGAATGCGATCATTGCGATCAGAGCCGTACTTCAGGGTGATGCGAATATCCTTGAAGCTGCCGTTATCCACCATATCGATTGCGGAAATGTAGCCTTCATCCAGAAGAATGTTGGCAATTGCCATCTTAATCTTGGAGCTGGGCACATCAACCGTATCGTGCTTTGCTGTATTCGCATTACGAATTCTTGTAAGCATATCAGCAATCGGATCACTCATAGACATAACTTATTTCTCCTTTTCTGTGCGATATCCTGCCTGTTCTGCTCCGCGCATCCGGCATCCTGAAATGTCCGGGACGCACAGGGCAAATGTTCTCACTTATATCCGGCCTTGCGGGAAGAGAAAATCCCCCGGCCGCAGATTATTACCAGGAAGCTTTCTTAACACCCGGAATCTCGCCCTTATACGCGAGCTCACGGAAGCAGATTCTGCAGATGCCGTACTTCTTCAGTACGGAGTGCG
>CAYXAN010000341.1:0-2223 GCA_964461705.1 uncultured Sarcina sp.
TCCCTTGGCGTTACAGGCTACGAGGGAGAGGAGTTTACCGTGTATCACCGGCTGTATGATGTAATGAATCTGACGGTGGTATCGGATAAGAACACTGTGGGGTATTATGATATGAATTCCCGTGTGACGGTGTCGGACGGGAGTATTGCATAAAGGACAGAGGACAAGGCAACGACATGGCAGACGCTGCAAGAACAGAGCAAATCGGGAAGGTCCTACTGGATCTGTCCATGTATTCAGGCTGGGATCTGTATTGTGACGGAGAGGTCGAGGATCGGATTCTGGAGCTTGTCAAACAGCATAAGGAGGAGGAATTCGACGCCGTCATCCGAAGGGTGAAGGATTGGCCGACACTGTACCATCTTTCCTCGATCCGGGGCAATATTGTGTCCTGGATTCCTTTTAAGGGAACGGAAAAGGTGCTGGAGATCGGATCAGGACCCGGCGCGATCACCGGCGCCCTGGCGTCCCGGTGTGCCCATGTGGACTGCGTGGAGCTGTCGTACAAGCGCTCCATGATCAATGCCTGCCGGCATCGGGAGGCAGACAACATCACCATCCATGTCGGAAATTTTGAGGACATTGAGCCGACGCTGGACCGCGACTATGATTATATTTTTCTGATCGGCGTGCTGGAATATGCAGGGAGCTATCTGCACGACGCGGATCCCTTCCGCAAGGAGCTGCAGATTGTTTTGTCGCACCGAAAGGCGGGCGGACGGCTGGTCATTGCCATTGAAAACCGGCTGGGAATGAAATACTGGGCCGGCTGTGCGGAGGACCATTCGGGACGGTATTTTGACGGAATCGAGTCCTATACCCAGGGAAAGGTCATGGGCAGAACCTTCTCCAAGCCTGCGCTGGAATCCCTTCTGCAGGAAAGCGGAGAGGAGGAATACAGCTTCTACTATCCTTACCCGGATTATAAGTTCCCGTCGGCGCTGTATTCCGACAGGAGGCTTCCGGAGGCGGATGAGCTCAACGAGAACATCCGCAATTATGACAGAGACCGGCTTCTTCTGTTTGATGAGAAGCAGGCATACCGCGGTGTAACGAAGGACGGACTGTATCCTTTGTTTGCCAATTCGTTTGAAGTGATTGCGGGACCGGCACTGCCTGTGGATTACTGCAAATTTTCCAATGACCGGGCACCGGAGTATCAGATCCGGACGCAAATCGATGCGGCAAACAGACAGGTGCGCAAATATCCTCTCGGCAGGGCGGCCGAAGGGCACGTGCTGCGGATGGTAAAGAGTGCGCAGCAGCTGGAGGCCAGGTACGCAGAAGCACCCGGAGACGATCGGCTCCGGATCGCACCCTGTCTTCTTACCGGGGACGGAGGGGTGCAGTTCCCTCTGATTTCCGGCAGCTCTCTGGAGCATCTGCTGGATGAGAGGCTGGCCCGGAAGGATGCGGAGGGCTTCCTTGCGCTTCTTGCCCGCTACCGCAGGCTGGTGGGAGCAGGGAGCACCTGCCCGATTTCAGATTACGACATGACCTTTTCGAATATTCTGGTGGAGGGGGATGTCTGGACGGCCATCGACTATGAGTGGGCTGTCTCGAAGAGCATTCCGGTCGAGGAGCTGCTGTTCCGGTCGCTTCTTGTGTATTACCTTGAGGATGAGAGCCGCAGCAGGCGGTGTGAGGAGCTGGTGGGGCATGAACGGCTGATGGCCGTGATCGGCGTTGCCGGGGAAGATGAGGAACGTCTGACAAGGGAGGAGCAGGCCTTTCAGGAGAAGGTCACGGGCGGCATCGTCTCCCTTGGACAGTTTCGGGCCGAGCTGG
This sequence comes from uncultured Sarcina sp., assembly GCA_964461705.1. Lineage (GTDB taxonomy): Bacteria > Bacillota > Clostridia > Lachnospirales > Lachnospiraceae > CAG-791. The sequence goes on from CAYXAN010000341.1 coordinate 1,789, forward strand.
GGCGGCAGGTCATCAAGCCGGCCGAGCTTCAGACGAGGGAGGAGACGGAGGCGGCAGAGGCAGCACTTCGCCTTCGGAAGGCATCGGAGGAAAAAAGTCTCAATGCCGTTCAGGTTTATTATGATACCGGGAGCGGCTATCGGGAGGAGGAATCCTACTGGCCGGAGGAATATTACAAGGAAGAGGGCAGGGTGACCTTTTCGGTGGAGATCACGGACAAGGTGCGGCGGCTTCGCGTGGACCCGGCCCTTTGTCCCTGCATTGTCCTGCTGCGCAGCGCACAGATCGTGCGCCTTCGTGGAGAGAAGGAATCCCGGTCGGACTGCGGCAGATGGCTGAACCGGCAGATGCAGGTCAACGGACATAAGTACACTGACGGCCGCATTGTCTATACGACGCATGACCCCTCCATGGAGTGGGAGCTTCGGAGACTGC
>CAYXAN010000342.1:0-2206 GCA_964461705.1 uncultured Sarcina sp.
CTGTGCGCTGCCATGGAGGCAGGGGATCTGGCAAAGGCCAGAAGGCTTCAGATGGACACCGAGGAGCTGTTTGAGTGTCTGTTCTCGGAGGTGAATCCGATTCCGGTGAAGAAGGCGATGAATCTGATGGGCTTTGCGGCAGGACCGATGCGTCTTCCTCTGACGGAAATGACACAGGCCAAGGCACAGAAGATGGCGGAAGCCATGAAGAAGCTGGGAATTTCCTTGAAGCAGTAGGCCGCTGCAATCGCCGAAAGGCGCGGGAGATGTCCTGTTCGGACGTTTCCTGCGCCTTTTTGGAATTTCAGGAGCTGTACTGCATGGAAGAACATAGTATGAGGATTGCGGGAGCGCGCGGCAATCCGGGTATCATGGGGCCAAAAAGCCTTTTGACCCCAACATCATAGTATGGGAGGATGGATACGTGACAAGAGTTTTGATGCACGGCTGCTGCGGCCGCATGGGACGAATGATTACAGAGCTGGTAAAAGAGGATGAGAATGTGCAGATCGTGGCCGGCGTGGACGCGCTGGGCGGGAGCTGTGCGGATTATCCTGTATACCGTGCATTGGAGGATGTGACGGAGGAGGCGGATGCCGTCATTGATTTTTCCACGGCAAAGGCAGCTGATCATCTGATTGACTGGTGCGTTGAGAGGAAGATTCCGGTGGCCGTATGCACGACCGGACTTTCTGATGCACAGCTCGACAAGCTGCAGAAGGCAGCAGAGAGCATTGCCGTTCTGAAGTCTGCCAACATGTCCATCGGCATCAATCTTCTGCTGAATCTTCTGAAGGAAGCGGCGCCAAAGCTGGCAGAGGCGGGCTTTGATATCGAGATCGTGGAGAAGCATCACAATCAGAAGCTGGATGCCCCCAGCGGAACCGCTCTTGCATTGGCGGACTCCGTGAATGAGGGACTGCCGGAGCATTATGACTATGTCTATGACCGCAGCACCAGAAGGCAGAAGAGGCCGAAGAACGAAATCGGTATCAGTGCGGTTCGCGGCGGCTCCATCGTGGGAGATCATGATGTGATCTTTGCAGGACAGGACGAGGTGATCACCTTTTCCCACACGGCCTACAGCAGAGCGATCTTTGCAAAGGGCGCCATCGCCGCGGCCAAATATCTGAACGGAAGGCCGGCCGGATTTTATGACATGCAGGATGTTCTGGCATGAAGCTGCGGCCGTGTATTGATATTCACAACGGAAGGGTGAAGCAGATCGTAGGCGGAACGCTCCGGGGCGAGGGAGCCGAAACCAATTACGTATCCGGGCAGAGTGCAGCTTATTATGCAGGGATCTATCGGGACAGAGGACTTTCCGGCGGGCACATCATCCTTCTGAATTCCGTACAGGATCCGGCCAATTACGAAGCGGACCGGCAGCAGGCGCTGTCGGCCCTGCAGGCCTATCCCGGGGGAATGCAGGTCGGAGGCGGCATCACGGCACAGACAGCGGATGCATTCCTTCGTGCCGGAGCCTCGCATGTGATCGTCACGAGTTATGTATTCCGGGACGGCATGCTGGACACGAAGAGGCTGAACCGGCTGATTCAGGCGGTTTCGAAGGAACGCCTGGTGCTGGATCTGTCCTGCCGGCGTCAGGAGGACGGCTCCTATGCGGTCGTCACCGATCGCTGGCAGAAAAAGACGAGACTTTGCGTAGGGAATGAGAGTTTGGATTTTCTTGCGGATTACTGCGATGAGTTCCTGATCCATGCGGCAGATGCAGAGGGAAGACAGTCCGGTATTCAGGAGGAGCTGGTGCAGCTTTTGGGCAAATGGCAGAAAAGCAGACATTTCCCTGTCACCTATGCCGGAGGAGTGCATGCCTATGAGGATCTTGACTTGATCAGAGACTTTTCCGGGGGAGAGATGGATGTGACCGTGGGAAGTGCCCTGGATCTTTTCGGAGGAAGGCTGACGCTGGATGAGCTGGCAAAAAGGTGCTGTTCTGCTTAAAAGGAACGGCGTGAGCAGAACAACAAAGGGGACATCCTTGCGGATGTCCCCTTTGTTACTAATCAGCTCATTTACATCTGTGCAATCATTTAAATATATGCTGCAAACGCTTATATATTCGAAAAAGGCACTCAGCTCTTGATCTATTAGTGACCGATACGCACCTGCCCGGACAAAAATCAGCCAAGCTTGGTTACGTTAACGGCCTGCGGTCCCTTCTGGCCCTGGATTACGTCATACT
>CAYXAN010000343.1:0-2200 GCA_964461705.1 uncultured Sarcina sp.
TCAGACGCCACATCCTCCGGCTCATAATCACTCTTCAGAGGATTCCTAAGATATGCTCCGAGCAGGACATCAAAGATCCCATCCAGCCGGAGCCCGTCCTGCATTTCCTCCTCCGAAATCCCCCAGAACGGAAGCTGCGCCTTCAGATCAAACACCGCAATCCGCAGTCTCCCGTCTGCCGCCCTGCGGCGAAGCCGGTGCAGATGCAGGACCGCCTCATCTGCAGGCAGTTCCTCAGATCCCTGCTCCCCTGAAGGGTCTCTCGAAGGATCCTCCGTAACGGCATAAAACGATGTCTTTCCATCCTCACAAAAGGCAATGCCCGACAAGATTCCGGGCTGTCCCTTCTCTCCCTCATCGTAAACCGTCACCACGGAAACCCACGGAATCTCATCCTCCGGCGAGATCCCGTCCGTTTTCATTATCTCCTCCGTCCCCCTTATATTCTCCGTTCCCGTCGCAGTCTCCATTGTTTCTTTGGAAAACCGTCCCAGGAGATTTTTGAAGCCCAGCTCTGTATACAGCCGAAATGCCTCCGGGGTGTAGAAATTCCGGATTTTGATCCTGTCCGGATCCAGCTCCACCTCGGCATCGGTTTTGATCGTTGCAAGGAACAGGGACAATCTGGCCTGTTCCTCGTAAAGCTGCAGATTGTCATGAAGTCCCTTTTTGGTGATGTCCTCCAGATGCTCATAAACGCCATCCACGGAGTGATACCGCACAATCAGCTCCGTCGCGGTCTTCGGTCCCACCTTGGGTACACCGGGAATATTGTCCGACGTATCTCCCTGCAGTGCCTTGACATGAATAAATTCCGTCGGCGTCACCTGCAGGGCTTCCTTCACTGCGGACGCATCATAATCCTCAATGACGGTCTGTCCTTTTTTGGTCTTCGGTATGCGAATTCGGATGTGTTCGTCCGCAATCTGCAGAAGATCCCGATCTCCCGATACCAGAGAAACCTCCAGTCCGCCCGACTGCGCCTTCTTGGCGAGCGTCCCCAAAATGTCATCCGCCTCCAGCCCCGGCTGTTCACAGGTCGCCACGCCCATCGCATGCAGCACCTTCTTCATCAGGGGAACCTGCTCCCGCAGCTCCTCCGGCATAGGGTGCCTGGTTCCCTTGTACGCCGCATAGGCCTTATGGCGGAAGGTGGGCTCGTGTACATCAAAGGCGACCTCCAGATACTGCGCCTTTTCCTCCTCCAGGATTTTAAAGAGAATCTTCAAAAACCCGTAAACAGCGCCGGTATGAATCCCGGCGCTGTTTACCAGATCAGGCATCCCGTAAAATGCCCGGTTCAGAATGCTGTGTCCGTCGATGAGAACAAGCTTATCTCTTTGCTCCAATTCCTTACCTCCATATCAGGTACGACACCACAAATCCTGCAAAGGCAAGAACTGTGATGGCTTCATATACAATCGTCAATCGAACAAACTGCAGACGCCTTGCAAGACGTCCTTTCTGAAGCGCGACATAGCTTCCCAGCTCCTTCTGCAGATGAAAAGGCTCACCGGTTTCCAGGCGGGACAAGCCCTCCTCGATCAGGTACCGGACGGCCAGCTCCTCCTTGCAGTCCTTGCAATGATCATAGTGATTCAGAAACTGCTCCAGCTCCTCATTGCTCAGCCGGTCTCTCAGAAAATCCGGAATCTGCATTTCAAATTCCAGATGCTCGCTCCCCTGCTTCATTGCTGCCTCTTTTCCGCTGCAGGCAACCTGCGGCACACAACCAAAAACAGATCGCCTACTCAACGCTTTTCAGGCTCTCCACCATGTCCACCTTTTTCAGACGGAAGTGTGCTGCAATATTCACCACGGCAGAGAAAGCCATCGTCAATACGGCTGCCGCAGCATACGCATAAGGCGGAGCCGTCCGCCCGAACATGACAAGCTCAACCTCTACTGTCAGAACCATCCATGCATGCAGCCATTTCCCCATGATCAATCCAAGCGCAATGCCGAACAGTGTCAGAAACACATTCTCCCGATAAAGATACGCCGTCACCTCGGCATCATAAAAGCCCAGTACCTTAAGAGTGGCCAGCTCCCGGATCCGCTCCGTAATATTGATGTTTGTAAGATTATACAGCACAACAAAGGCCAATGCTGCGGCGGCGGCAATGATAATGACAATGGCATAATTGATGGCGCTCATGCTGTTGGTAAAGGTTTCCCGAAGAGTTCCGATGTTGGAATA
>CAYXAN010000344.1:0-2191 GCA_964461705.1 uncultured Sarcina sp.
CATTGAAAATCCGGTGTTTTCTCAAAGGTCAGGACAATGCCGGTAAAGCTCTGATCCAGCTCCTCCATGTCCAGTCTGCGCCGGCCTGTCCCCGGATCATTGATGTAGGCATGTCCGCCCTTTGTGCCCTCATAGACTACAAAATGGTTGAAATTCCAGTGAATAATGCACGGGCCGTCCAGCATCAGCAGCTGCTCCACGCTGCACGAATATCCCTTGCACTCCAGTCCGTATTTGCGGGCTGCCTGCAGAATGTTGCGCGCATTGCACCCGTCACGGGAAACACCGGCCTCAATGCGCAGCTTCTCCAATGGGATATAACAGCCGTAATAGGCCAGAATCATGGCAAGGCTGGCCGCCCCGCATTCGGTGGCCTCCATCTGATAGACCGTAGGAGTTTTTGCATAGTGCGTTTTTCTCATTCCGACTCTCCTGCTGTCTTTCAGTCCCTCAGGGAAGGAAACATCATCGTGATGGGATGCTCCTTGCCGGTTTCAATCTCCGCTGTCAGAAGGCTTCCCGTGCGCAGTGTCAGCCGGCTTCCCTTTTCCCTCGTCCAGGCGTAGCCGTTCTGACTGTCCGCATCCTCCGAAAGCTCGCAGGTAATGCCGATTAACGGCCCGTTCTTTGTCAGATAGTCCGCCAGCGTACCCGAACCGAGCTCCTCCTTCAGCTGCTCGCTGTCGGATACCTTGTCATCCACCGACACAAGCACGGCCTCCATATGACCGTATATCTGACTGTCCGCAGAGGGCAGATAGACATAGACCGTCATCCCGGGCTTTAGCTCGGAGCTGTCCTCCAGCGAAACATAGCAGCGAATCTCGCTGCCCGTTCCGCCGACGCCGTAGACGCCGGATGCACTCACCTTGGTGGGAATCCAGGCCGCAAATGTCCAGAAAAGGATGGACGCCGTGCACAGGATCCCTCCTGCAACGGCAAGCCATATGGCAGGGGGCGTCAAAGTCAGCATCTGATCCAGCTGCTCCGGAGAGGATATTCTGTCCAGGCTTGCCTTACGATAAATATTGTTCTGCATAAATGGCATGTTCTCCGTCTGTCAATACAGGGCTCACCGCCCTGACAGCAGTGAGCCCTCTTGCTCATCAACACGCTATAAACACACTATAAAACGGAGGATTCGCCCTCTTCGCATTCTGTCGTCTGAATGTGCAGCTCCTCAAGCTGATGCTTTGTCACGGCGGACGGTGCCCCCATCATGACATCCTGCGCATTCTTGTTCATCGGGAAGGCAATGACCTCACGGATGGAGTCCTCTCCGGACAGCAGCATCACCATACGGTCCACCCCCGGTGCAATGCCGGCATGCGGCGGTGCTCCGTAGCAGAAGGCGTTGTACATCGCAGGGAATTTCCGCTTCACATCCTCCTCGCCAAGACGCACCATTTCAAAGGCCTTGATCATAATCTCCGGATCGTGATTCCGAACGGCTCCGGAGGACAGCTCCACGCCGTTGCACACAAGGTCGTACTGATCTGCCGTGATGGACAGCGGGTCGATTTCTCCCCTCTTGGCCGCAAGGAGTGTCTCCAGTCCGCCGGAGGGCATGGAGAACGGGTTGTGGCAGAATTCCAGCTCCCCGCTCTCCTCCCCGATCTCGTACATCGGAAAATCCACGATCCAGCAGAAGGCGTACTGCTCCTTGTCCATATGGCCGGGAACCGCAGCTCCCAGTGTTTTCACCAGGACACCGGCGGTCTTTTGCGCCGCGGCCTTCGTACCGGCACTGAGGGCGACAAAATCTCCGGGCTGAATTCCCAGAGCGGCGGCTGTCTTCTCCTTGATCGGTGCAACGAATTTGGAGATGCCGCCCACCAGCTCGCCGGTTTCGTCCATTCGGAACCAATAGGGCTTGCTGCCGGCCTGTACCTCGACCTCTCCCAGTGTCTTGTCAATGAACTTCCGGGTTCCCTCAAAGCCGGACACCACCACAGCCTTAATGACCACCCCGGTGTCCTCCGCTCCGACGACATTGCCGGCCTCATCCTTAAGCTCCTTCACCGACGCAAAGGGCCCGAAACCGCAGTCCTTCAGCACCTCTGTCGCATCCTGCACGGTCAGATCGATGCGAAGATCCGGCTTGTCCGAGCCGTACTTTTCCATTGCCTCCAGATACGGAATCCGCACAAAGGGAGCCGTGCTCGCACGGTCATAGGTTCCGTACCGGGCA
>CAYXAN010000345.1:0-2177 GCA_964461705.1 uncultured Sarcina sp.
AGCGGCTTCACCGTCGATGTGGTTTCCGGATTTTCTGCAGTATATGCGGGAACACAGAGCACAGAGGCATCAAACAGGATTGAGGGAATTGTTACAACAAATGCGAGACTGATGCAGTTGAACTGGATTATTCCGTGAAACCATTTGAGGTGGTAGAACAGGAGTATCCGGAGATATTTGAGAAGACAAGGAGAACATGGAAATGAGCAGAATTGATTTTGGAGCAAAGCCGATAATGTACCCGATGCCGGTGCTGATTATTGCAACCTATGACGAGAACGGGGCGCCGAATGCCATGAATGCGGCTTGGGGAATCATCACAGATATGAACGAGATTTCCATCAGTATGGCGGAGCACAAGACCACGGAAAATATCGCGAAGACCGGCGCATTTACGGTCAGTATGGCAACAGAGGATTATGTAGTGGCCTGCGATTATGTCGGCATCGAGTCCGGCAGAAAGGCACCGGATAAATTCGCAAGAGCGGGTTTCCATGCAACGAAGAGTGCGAAGGTCAACGCACCGCTGATCGATGAGCTGCCGATGGCACTGGAGTGCAGGCTCAAAAGTTTCGATAACGGCATTCTGACCGGAGAGATCGTGAATGTAAATGCTGACGAGAGCATCCTTACTGATGGAAAGATCGATCCCAAAAAGCTGAAGCCCATCACCTACGATCCGGTGAACAACACCTATATCGGACTGGGCGAGGTCGTCGGCAAAGCTTTCGGGGATGGTCTGAAGCTGAAGTAAAACGAACAGATTGCATACCTGAAAACGTTCAAGGACTCGAGCACACTTTTTGAAGAGAGACGCAGCAAGAGCATCATTCGCAGAGGAAGGACATCGGGAATATGGAACGAGAAGCTCAGCAGATGGACATGCTGCACGGACCGCTGACGCGGAATATCATCGCCTTTTCGCTGCCGCTGGCAGCGGCCAGCATTCTGCAGCAGCTGTTCAATTCCGCAGACACCGCCGTGGTGGGACGGTTTGCGAACGCGCAGGCGCTGGCTGCCGTGGGGACGAACGGCGAGATCATCAGTCTGTTCGTCAGCCTGTTCACGGGGCTCTCGATCGGCGCCAATGTGCTGATCGCAGGCTACATTGGCATGGGGCGGAGCCACAAGATCAATGAGGCCATCCATACGATCATATCGCTGGCACTCTTGTCAGGGATTGCTATGCTGGTGCTGGGGCAGTTTATTGCGGAGCCGCTGCTGCGCATGATTGATACGCCGGAGGATGTGATGGACCTCGCAGTGGAATATCTGCGGCTGTATTTTCTGGGAAGTCCGTTCCTGATGCTCTATAATTTTGTCTCCGCGGTGCTGCGGGCGAAGGGGGATACGAAGCGTCCGCTGTATGCCCTGCTGGCATCCGGCGTCATCAATGTCATCTTGAATCTGTTCTTCGTCATTGTCTGCCACCTGAGCGTAGAGGGTGTGGCATTGGCGACAGATATCTCGACGGCCTTCAGTGCGTTCGTGGTGGTGCGGTGTCTGCAGCGGGAGGAAGAGACCTTCCGATTCTCCTGGAGAAAGCTCTCACTGCAGAAAGAATATGTCGGCAAGGTATTCGCCATCGGCCTTCCGGCCGGCGTGCAGGGCGCGGTATTTTGCTTCTCAAACGTGTTCATTCAGGCGGCCATCAACAGCTTTGGCTCCAATGCCGTTGCCGGGGCGGCGGCAGCTCTGAACTTTGAATATTTTTCCTATTACATGCTGCAGGCTTTTGCGCAGGCAGCAACGACCTTTATCAGCCAGAACTGGGCGGCCGGAGAAAGAGCGCGCTGCCGGAGGGTGTTCTGGCTGTCGATGCTGCTGGGAGCTCTTTTTGCGGCTGTGATCAGTGTGCCGCTTGTGGCACTGCGCAGCAGTGTGATCCGGTTGTACTCCACGGAGCAGGAGGTCATGGAATATGCCTACGTGCGCATCATGACCGTGCTCATTCTGGAGCCGTTATGTGTCATCTTCGAGGTGCCGGCAGCGGCTCTTCGAGGCATGGGCCACTCCGGCCTTCCGGCAGTGGAAACGATCCTTGGAACCGTCGTGTTCCGCCTGATCTGGCTGGCAACGGTATTCGCTCATTGGCCGACCTTCCGGATGATTTTCGTCGTGTATCCGGTGTCCTGGGTGCTGACGGGTGTGATCATCTGCGCCAGCTACTGGTGGGT
>CAYXAN010000346.1:0-2176 GCA_964461705.1 uncultured Sarcina sp.
ACCCTCCGTGATCCTGAACGGACCCTATGAGGGAAAAACACTTCCGGAGTTTATTGCGGCAGAGGGCAAGGCGGCTTTGGGCACAAATTGTGCGCGCTTTGCGGAATTTCCTATCCTGATCAAGTTCATTGATGCGCAGCAGAGTCTTTCCATTCAGGTGCATCCGGATAATGAGTATGCACTGGAGCATGAGGGCCAATACGGCAAGACCGAAATGTGGTATGTCATTGATGCGGCGCCGGGGGCTTTTCTCTATCATGGATTTGAAAGGGAGATCAGCCTTGAGGAACTGGAGCAGAGAATCCGGGAGGAAACTCTTCTGGAGGTATTGCACAAGGTAAAGGTTCAGAAGGGCGATGTGCTGTTTATTGAGCCCGGAACCATTCACGCCATCGGCGAGGGGATTCTGATCGCAGAGATTCAGCAGAATTCCAATGTCACCTATCGGGTGTACGATTACGGAAGAGTCGGCAAGGACGGAAAGAAAAGAGCACTGCACATCGAGAAGGCGCTTGCTGTGACAAACCGTGCACCGGCCGGAAGAGATCCGAAATGTTATCCGCATATGGCGGACTGTGATTATTTTACGGTGGACAAGATGAATCTGGACGGTTTCCTAACGGAAAAGATGCAGGGAATTGTGACGGGGGCCTCCTTTGTCAGCATCCTGGTTCTGAATGGAAAAGGAATCATCACATGCGGCAAAGAGGCCATGGATTTCAAACGGGGCGACAGCCTCTTCCTCCCGGCAGGGAGCGGCTATTACACCATAGAGGGCGCTTGTGATGCGCTTGTTACAACCATTCGGCCATAGATCGTCCTGACCCGCTATATCCCTTCGAAGCCATGCATCCTGCGGACAGCGTTACAGAAGCTCCTGCAGATGCATGGCCTTTTTGTTGTGTCCGATCACAAGCGGTCGACTCACGTTGAAATCGTCAGGCGCTGAACGGATTTTTAGGTAACAAATTCAGAAACAACGTATTGCCAAACAAGAGGAAGCCGTGTATAGTAGCCTCATTGAAACGAGGGCGTTTTGCACATGAGTGCAGGACGTTTTTTTATATGCCGGAGCCATTGGACTGCACACCTTTTCGGCTGCAGGATCCGTCGCCGGGCAGGCGATGAAGCGGTGATTCGGGCGGAATATTTGACGGATTCTTTGTACGGATGACTCTTTAAAGAATTTGAAAAAGGTATATGATGAAACCTGTGGTGGGACTGATTCCCCTGTATGATGATGAAAAGGACAGCTGCTGGATGCTTCCGGGGTATATGCGGGTGCTGGAGCATTGCGGTGCACTGCCGATGATGCTGCCGTTTACGACGGACAAAGGGGAGCTGTCGCAGGCCTATGGATTGTGCGATGGCCTTCTGTTTACCGGAGGGCATGATGTGGATCCTCATGTGTACGGAGAAAAGCCGGGGCCGGAATGCGGCACTCCCTGCAGAACCCGGGATGTGATGGAGGGCTTTTTACTGGAGAAGGCGATTTCCGATGACAAGCCGGTGCTGGGCATCTGCCGCGGGATACAGTTTATCAATGCCTATCTTGGCGGCACACTGTATCAGGACCTTCCGACGGAGCATCCGTCGGCGGTGGAGCATCACATGGCGCCGCCGTATGACAGGCCGGTTCATCGGGTCAGTGTATTGGAAAATACGAGGCTGGCGGGTATCATAGGAGAGGGCGTCCATGAGGTCAACAGCTACCATCATCAGGCGATTCGGACATTGGCCGGGAGTGTGAATGCCATGGCGGTTTCGGAAGACGGTCTGGTGGAAGCCGTCGAGGTGGCAGGAAGCCGCTTCATCATGGCGGTGCAATGGCATCCGGAGTTTTCCTATCAGACCAGTGGGGACAGCGTTCGGTTAGTACAGGCTTTTGCTGATGCCTGTATGAAATAAAGGACATCTGCCCTGTGTCAAAATCATCTCACGTTAAAGCGCGGGATGATGTACAATGGGAAGATGCAATTGGCGTGAAAGCCGGGAGGATAAATTATGAAAAAGAAATCAATCGCACTTGTTCTGACAGCAATGATGGCCTGCAGCCTTGCGGGCTGCGGCGCCGGCTCGGATACGGCGGCGGATACTGCTGCTGCAGATGAGACGGCAGCAGAGGATACGACGGCGGAGGACACACAGGAGGCTGCGGAAGATTCTGCGGCAGACG
>CAYXAN010000347.1:0-2151 GCA_964461705.1 uncultured Sarcina sp.
TCGCTCTTGCGACCTCCGTCCTCCTTTTTGCCACACCCCTGACATCCTTTGTCAGCATGGCAGCCCAGACCGATACCGTCACGCAGACTACGGTTTCCTCCGGCTTTACCATGAGCACGGACTATCCCGGCATTTCGGTCAAGGCCGGCAGCTCCGTCAGCTTTACCATTGATTTTTCCAATTCCGGATCCGGTGAGCTGACGACCCTTTCCACCTCCAGCCTTCCGGAAGGCTTCGAGGGCTATTTCCAGGGAAACAGCCATACCGTGTCACAGGTATATGTGCAGAACGGCTACAATGAGGGTCTCCTGACCTATACGGTAAATGTTCCGGACGATGCCTCTGACGGCGAATACAAGATCACACTGTACGCGAAGGGCTCCTCCAAGAGTGCCTCTCTTACGCTGACGTTGAATGTTTCCGAGCTGAACCTGGGTGCCAGCACGCTGACTACGGATTATGAGGATCAGGAGGGCGCTGTCGGAACCTCCTTCTCCTTCTCCTCCACTCTGACCAATAACTCCACGGAAGCACAATCCTATGCGATGTCCGCTGAGGCGCCGGACGGCTGGACGGTCACCTACACCGCCTCCGACGGCTCCACCAGTGTATCTGCCATCGATGTGGACGGCGCGTCCAGCTCCACCTTCACCATCAAGGTGACCCCTTCGGACAACGTGGAGGCCGGTGAATACGTCATTCCCATCACCGCTGCCTCTGCCAATGAGACTCTGACCATGGATCTGAAGGTGACCATCACCGGCAAGTATTCGCTCTCTTTGATGACGCAGAACGAGACCCTCTCCTTCGATGCCAAGGCCAACAAGAAGACCTCCGTTGTCCTGCAGGTAAAAAATGACGGCAACGTCGACCTGACCGACATCAACCTGACCGCCTCCACGCCCACCGACTGGACCGTAGAGTTCTCGGAGAGCACCATCGATTCTCTGGAGGCAGGTGCCACCAAGGAAGTGACGGCCTATGTCACACCGGCGCAGACAGCCATCAGCGGTGACTATGTCGTCAGCATGACCGCTTCGGCATCCGAAACCTCCAATTCCTCCAGCTTCCGCGTAACGGTGGAGACACAGACCGTGTGGGGCATTGTCGGCGTCGTGATCATCGTTGCTATTTTCGCTTGCCTGTATGAGGTGTTCCGCAAATTCGGGAGGCATTGATTCATGACAACAGCAAATGATTCTATGATTACCATCACCAACCTCAGCAAATACTATGGCGACGTGAAGGCGGTCAATCATCTGGATCTGGAAATCAGGAGGGGGGAGGTATTCGGCCTTCTCGGCCCGAACGGTGCCGGCAAAACCACCACCACCCTGATGCTCCTTGGGCTTACGGATCCAACCGCCGGTCATGCCACTATCGACGGACTTGACTGCACCAGAGAGTCCCTTGCCGTAAAGAACAAGGTTGGATATCTTCCGGACAATGTCGGCTTCTATCCCTCCATGAGCGGCCGGGACAATCTGATCTTCTCCGGCCGGATGAACGGCCTTAGCAAGACCGATGCCATTGCAAGGGCTGAGGTGATACTGGAGCGTGTCGGCATGACCTATGCCGCCGACCGCAAGGCCGGTACCTATTCCAGAGGTATGCGGCAGCGCCTCGGCATTGCGGATGTCCTCATGAAGGATCCGCGCATCATCATCATGGACGAGCCCACCGCCGGAATCGACCCCTCCGGCGTGCGGGAAGTCACAACCCTCATCCGCAATCTGGCCGTAGAGGACGGCATCACCATCATGATCTCCTCCCACGACCTGTATCAGATCCAGAGGATCTCCGATCGGGTCGGAATCTTCGTCAAGGGAAAGCTGATTGCCTGCGGCCGTATTGAGGAGCTGGGCAAGCAGCTGATGAGCAAGGGCCTGTTCATGTTCGATGTGGTTTGTGAGAAGAACGGCGAAAAGGTATGGGATGAGTCCTTCCAGAACCTGATCCGCTCCATTCCCGGCGTCACCATCATCGGAAAACGGATGGACGGCACGGTACACATCGAGGCCACAAGGGATATTCAGAAGAATCTTCTGAAGGCTCTGGTGGATGCCGACTATACCGTTCGTGAAATGCATCAGGAGGGCGGCGACCTGACTGAAATTTACCGCAAATACTTCGAAGCCGCCGAAACAGAGG
>CAYXAN010000348.1:0-2145 GCA_964461705.1 uncultured Sarcina sp.
AGGATTTAGGTTCCTGTGTCGCAAGACGTGTGGGTTCAAGTCCCATCGACCGCATCTGTGAGTCCCCGTAAAATCAGGAAAACCCTGAATTACGGGGACTTCGTTTTCGTTGCATTATATGCGCATAATACGTATAATAAAAAAGTCCCGAGAAAAAGAAAGGAGAACAAAACAGTGAAGCAAAGGGACTTATTAAAAATCGCATCTCAACAGGGATTCAAATATGTCAAAGACGGAGGACGGCATGACATTTACTCAAATGGTGAAAAGGAAGTTGCAATTCCAAGACATCGCGAGATAAATGAAATCACTGCAAAGAAGATCATTAGGGACATGGGAGCGTAAAGCTCATATGTTTATCAGATATCAGGAGGGAATATGAAGGCATTGGCATATCCGGCGGTTATCATGGAGGATAAAAACGGAACAAGTGAATGGAAATTTCTGGTCAATGTGCCAGACTTTGGAATATACACGGAAGGAAGAGATCTTGCGGACGCCATCGAAATGGCAAGAGACGCAATCGGCGCCATGGGTATCAGCATGCAGGACAAAGGAAAAGAACTTCCGAAGGCAGGAGCGGTTAAGGCCGATCCAGATTATCAAGGATTAACGACATATGTCGATGTTGATTTTGAAACATACCGCAAGGAAAATGATATGAAAGCTGTTAGGAAAAACTGCACGATTCCAAGTTATCTGAATGCAAAAGCAGAACGTGAGGGAATCAATTTTTCACAGGTTCTTCAAGAAGCACTGATTGCAAAGCTTGGCCTTGCATGATATTTGGGGATACACTGTTTTATTCCGGTGCCGTCCTTTGGACGGCTATTTTTATGCGTGTTGACACGGAACAAGCCATGATTATTCCTGTATTCCGCTGGAGCGCAGGGGCTCCAGTCTGTTTTTCATCAGCAGCTGCCAAGACAATACATTGATGACAGGGATTTTGCGGATTCCATGAAAGGCTTTTCGGAATTTTTCAGCTCGGATGCAGAGACACACGCTTATTCCCTTCTGATGCTTTACCGGGATGAGAGCAGCGATCCGTTTACGCAGGAGAGCTTTCAAAATCGGTCGCAGGAGTTCCTGAAACGGTTTTATGATCATCCTGTTCTCTGAGTATGCACATGCTGCAGGTACCGAACGCGTCCTACGCTTAAGGAAACGCTGATTTAATCAGCGTTTCCTTAAAGAGAAAGCTTTCCGACGGTTTCCCCCTTGCACAGCGTGCCCTCCACCATGACCCGTTCGATCAAGGTGGACTTGGGGTGCTCGATGATGGAGATGAGCTTTTCAGCTGCCTGCGCACCGATGGTTTCGGTATCCTGCCGGATGGTGGTGAGCTTAGGGGATAGATGGCGGCTCATGCGGATGCCGTCGTAGCCGGCGATGGAGATGTCGCCGGGGATGGACAGTCCCAGGGTGCGGATGGCGTTCAGGCCGCCCAGTGCGGAAAAATCGTCGGGATAGAGGATGCAGGTGGGAGGCTGGCGCAGCCGCAGAAGCTTCATGGTTTTCTCATAGGTAACGGCGGTGTCGCGGTAGGGAGCCTCCTGCACATACTCGTCCGGAATATCCAGTCCGAGGGACAGCGCAGTATTGTAGAAGCTGGAGAGTCTTGCCTGCGTTACGGCAGAATCCAGACCGTGAATGTACGCAATGCGCCGATGTCCCTGATCGTAAATGTACTGCATCAGATCGTGGATTCCGGCAACGTTGTCGGATTGAATCACCATGCGGTTGTCGAAGACATGGTCAATGGTGACGATGGGGATGGAGCTGCGCACCAGCTCGACCACGTCCGGATCGTAGAAATTCACACAGGCGATGCACACGCCGTCAAAACCGCGGTATCTGGAATGCGCCAGATAGGACATGCGGTTGGCTCTCGTGCGGTTGCTGTTGATAAAGGTGAGATCATAGCCCTTCGCCTCGGCGTGGCGCTTGAAGCTCTCCAGAAGGGCGGCATAATAGTCGTGCGTCAGTCCTACCTGGGCCTCATCCATGAAGAGAATGCCGAGATTGTAGGTGCGGTTGGTCTTCAATGCCTTTGCGGCAGAATTCGGCATATAGCCCATTTCATCGGCGGTTCTGCGGATGCGGAGCTTCGTTTCATCACTGACATCCTTATGATCATTGAGC
>CAYXAN010000349.1:0-2144 GCA_964461705.1 uncultured Sarcina sp.
TTCCCAGAATCGGAAGATGCCGATAGGCGGCAGCCCTCGGAATTCCCCGCATGATATGGATTCCGAATTTCAGGCCGAGGCTGTGAACATAGTCCGAAAGCTCCCCAAAGCCCTTTCCTCCGGCTGCGGAGGGGAAGCGATTCTCAGCCGGCTGCAGCCGTCCGTACCCGTCCATGGCGTCGTCTCCGAAGGGAATGTACTGCACCTTCGGGCGCTGCGTCCCGGCATCCCGGGAATACCATTCAATGTCGATCACCACATATTCGTAGCCGAACTCCTTCAGATGGGCTGCCATCCAGCGGGCATTGGCCTTCACCTCCTCCTCCGTGACGGCGGTATCATAGTAGTCATAGCTGTTCCAACCCTTTGGTGATGCCATGGCAAACTGGTTTTTGTTCATGGGTCTCCTCCCTTTCACAATTGGTCCGGTTAATAATTCATATTCTGGTTATTGCCGCCATTCCAATTCCGTATATACTGAGTACTTAATTCCGGAATAACATGATCGGAACGGCACAGACTTATCTTATTTCAGTGAATGCCGCTTCCGCAAGAGGAGGAAAACAGAATGAATACATCCGCTTTCAAAACAGAAGACACCTCTGCCCTGAAGCAGGATGACAAGCTCAAAAAGCTTGTCTTTGCAGGTATCTTTGCTGCCATCACCTACGTTGTCTTTACCTACCTGTCCATCCGTATTCCCACGCCGGGCGGCGGACAGGTGTCGGTTCATCTGGGAAATGCCTTTGTGGTCCTGGGGGCGCTTCTTCTGGGCGGTCTCTACGGCGGCATCGGCGGTGCCATCGGTCTGACCCTTGCCGATCTGCTGGATCCGGTTTATATTGTGGAGGCACCCATCACCTTTATCATTAAGCTTCTGATCGGAGTGATCGTCGGTCTGATCGCGCACCGTCTGGCACATATTTCGGTAGAAACCGACAATAAGAAGGTCGTGCTCCGGGTGATTCTGGCGACCGCTGCGGGTCTTGCCTTCAACACCGTCTTCGACCCCCTGCTGCGCTACTTCTACAAGATTCTGATTCTGGGCAAGCCTGCCGCAGAGGTGTCCTTCGCCATCAATCTGGTGGTGACACTGATCAATTCCGTGGTCTCCGCCGTCGTCGTGGTGATCCTGTACATGGCGCTGCGCGCGCCCCTCAAAAAGCTGGGTCTGTTCTTCCGGCTGTAGCCGGGCTGCAGGACTGCGGCCGTGCTGCGGCGATCATCAGCCATCAAAACCGTAAAAACAAATCTCCGTGCTGCCTTGTTATTGTGCGGCACGGAGATTCTGTTTGATTCCTTTTGGCTCAGTCAGTGAAACGCGGATGAAATCATTCCTAATTTCCTGTCAGAGAAAGCGCGTTTTTATTCATGATGTAATAGACCACTTCTGCCAGCTTGCTGCCGCCAAGCACCGTTACCACCTGCGGATACCGGCCCTCAAAGGCAGCAAACTGAAAGCTGCTGCTGCCGTTCAGACCTGCCGGAATGCCGCAGGTCAGATAGTTCATGAACAGCGAGTTTTCATCCCCTGCCAAAGCACCGCTTGCAACGGCCTGCGCAATCACCGGATTCGCGCTGACGTAGTAGGAGGCATCGAACACATCCTTGAAATCTGACGCGGTGTACCCTTGTCCCGTCGCGGTTTTATACAGATAGCCCGAAATCCACCCCTCGGTGTAAAGCTTCTGCAGACTCTCCGCGGGGATCCGATAGCCCTCCTGCACCAGAGTCAGGATATCCGACTCGCTGACGGTCTTATACTTCACGCCAAGCTTCAGCTGCTCGTATATCCCGTTCGCGTCGGTGTAGGAATTGAGCAGAGATGATTTCAGCAGAGTCAGGAACGGATACTGCGTCGTCCACCTGGAACTGTAGGCCGGCTGCGCAGCCGCCTGTGCCTTGACCGAGAAGGCCGGCATTGTCGTAATCGCTCCTGCACCGATGACGGCCGCAGTCGTCACAGCAAGAGCCTGATTGAAAAATCCTTTCTTCATACACGTTTTCCTCTCATTCCTCTCATATTCCGCGCATTGTCCGTGTCTGCATGGTCCTCCGCGTCTTCGCCCGTCGGCGTCATGGCTGCGGCAGAGCGGCGGCAAGCGCACCGCTGCTCGTCGGGCACTGCTCGCCGGGCGCTACTC
>CAYXAN010000350.1:0-2116 GCA_964461705.1 uncultured Sarcina sp.
TGCTGTCTCTGGTCAACGGTGAACCGAAGATCCTTGGCCTCAAGGATATGCTGACCTATTACCTTAGGCATCAGGAGGAGGTTGTCACCCGCAGGACGCAGTACGATCTGAACAAGGCGCAGGAAAGAGACCATATTGTACAGGGACTGCTCATTGCCATCGACAACATTGAGGAGGTGATTCGGATCATCCGCTCCTCTTCCTCTGTTCAGGAGGCTAAGAGCCGTCTGACAGAGCGCTTTGGCCTGGATGATGTACAGGCACAGGCTATCGTGGATATGCGCCTTCGTGCTCTCACCGGTCTGGAGCGTGACAAGCTGGAGGCCGAGCACGCGGAGCTTTTGAAAACCATCGGCAGACTGCAGGCTATTTTAGCCGACCGCAATCTCCTTCTTGGCGTCATTCGCGAGGAAATCAATGTCATCGCAGACAAATACGGAGATGACAGACGTTCACAGATCAATATTCATGCGGATATGTCCGAGCTGGAGATGGAGGACCTGATTCAGAATGAAAACTGTGTGATCACCAGAACCAGCCTTGGATATATCAAGAGAACCTCCGCCGATGAATTTAAGGCGCAGAACCGGGGCGGACGCGGTGTCAAGGGCGCGCATACCATCGATGATGACTATGTGGAGGATCTCCTGATGACCGCAATCAAGGACATGCTCCTGATTTTTACCAATAAGGGACGTGTCTATAAGCTGAAGGCTTACAAGATCCCAGAGGCCTCCAGAACCTCGAGAGGAACCGCCATTGTCAATCTCCTGCAGCTGGATGCCGACGAAAAGGTGGCGGCGCTGATTCCGGTCAAGGAAATCCGGGACGATAAGAATCTGTTCATGGTGACCCAGAAGGGCATTATCAAGAAGACAAAGTGTACGGATTTTGCCAACATTCGTTCCAGCGGAATCAATGCCATTACCATTCAGGAGGGGGATTCCCTGATAGAGGTTAAGGAAACCTGTGCAGACGATGATGTGATCATTGTTACCAGAAAGGGAATGGCCATCCGATTCCATGAAACAGAAATTCGTACAACCGGCCGTACCTCCATGGGTGTGAAGGGACTTACCCTTGGTGATGGAGACGAGGTCATCGGGATGCAGCTGAATTCCCAGGGAGGTTCCATCCTGGTTGTATCCGAAAACGGCATGGGAAAGCGGACGGCACTGGAGGATTTCCGTATTCAGGCTCGCGGCGGAAAGGGTCTCAAGTGCTACAAGATTACAGAAAAGACCGGTGAGGTTGTTGGCATCAAGGCGGTCAATGACGATCATGAGATCATGATGATTACCTCCGCCGGTATCATCATTCAGATCCGTATGAATGAGATTCCTGTTCACAGCAGGATTACCTCCGGTGTGAAGCTGATCAATCTGGAGGAAGGCATTAAGGTCGTCAAGATTGCCAAGGTCCGGGAGGACGTGGAGGACGGGAAACCTGCCGGGCAGGAGAAGGAAGCGGAAACAGTGAAGGCGGAAGACGATGCAGATCAGGATGCACCGCAGATTCCGGAAGAGTAAAGGATTTTCTTCTAAAAAACTCCGGTTCCCATATCGGGAGCCGGAGTCCATGGAATCTCATAATTATCCTGTATGTTCCGTCTGTAAAACACTTTCACCGGACAGCAGCTTCACTTTGCCGCATGGTGCAGGTTTTTTGCTGTTCACAACGACAGAATGTAACTCTATTGTACCTCATAATCCGTATCCAGAAGTCCTGTTGTAAAGGAAACCGGTACCATCGTCGGCCCGATCGCGTAGGGTCTGATGCTGTAGGTGTCCAGCACAATCGTCACACAGTCATCCGTCATGTACCAGATGACACCTGATCCATTTTCGGCAGCAGACTCTGACGTACCCTCCTTCGACATGCTGCCTTCTCCATAAAAGATCTGCTCCACCGGCGTCGCGTCTTCCTCTGCTGCCGCAAGCTTATTCCTGCTGCTTCTCAGCGTTTTTGTGCTCTTTGTATTCTTTTCCTTCGTCCATTCATCCTGTTCATCATCTGCAGCATCTCCGCGCAGTTTTAGAATCCGGCTGTCAGAATAAGATCGAAAAGATATCCGTATTCGCCGCACCGATGGTAAAGGACGCTTCCATACCATTGT
>CAYXAN010000351.1:0-2115 GCA_964461705.1 uncultured Sarcina sp.
TCGCCTTCTGCAGCAGCTCCGGCGTGCTGTGCTTCACCGCCGTCAGCTGATAAATGGTGTTGAAAATCTGCTTCTGGATCCCGGTTCGGGCATACAGCTCGCTTTCGGAAATGATCTTGCTCACCTTCGCGTCCATGCCGTCGGTCCTGTGATCCCGATAGCCGAAGGTATCTCCCAGAATCTGATCCTTCTCATCCAGAAGCACATAATCCACCGCCCATGTGTCAATCGCCATGCTGACCGGAATCCTGCCAAGCTCTTTGCAGCGCTTCATGCCGCTTTCGATCTCCGCAAACAGCCTGTCCACGTTCCAGAGAAGCTTCCCATCCACGGAATCCATGCCGTTCTCAAAGCGATAAATCTCCTCCAGCTCCAGCCTGCCGTTTTCCAGGTGCCCCAGAATATGCCGTCCGCTGGAGGCGCCGATGTCCACTGCCAGATAGTAGTTATCTCCACTCATGCCCATGCCAAATCCTCCTGTCCTGCCGGTTCTTTCCCGGAACGGAACTACTGGTGAAAGCCTTTGACGACATTGTAGGATGTTCCGTGTTTTCCGAAAATGACATTTTTTGACAGAAATACTGTCCTTTTCTTCCATAAAAAAAGTGCTTGGTTTATCACGCCCATTAAAATGCATTAAAATGCAGCATGATAAACCAAGCAGGTTTGCAGCTCCGTCGTCATCCAAGGGGGCAGCTCTCCTGTCTGCGGCTCACCGGTTCGTATCCTCCGCCGCATGAAGCCTTCGGCTGATTTCCGCTGCCTTTTCATCGGTCAGGGTAAACCTGCGGCGAAAGAAAATGACCGCGGCAAAAAGAATCAGCATGGGAAGGACCGTCATCAGAAGCCGCAGTCCCCAAAGCGTCCCTGCACTTTGCTGTGCCACGGGTCCTGTCTCCTCGGTGTTTCCCGCAAGACCGATCAGATCCAATCCGATCCCGGTGACAAAAACAGCTGCCCCGGAGGCCGCCTTCACCACAAAGGTCTGCATGGAGAAGATCACGCTTTCCTCCCTGTGCCCTGTTTTCAGCTCCCCGTAATCCACGCTGTTGGACAGGAACAGGGTAATCAGAACGCACAGCATCCCGTTGCAGGCGAAAATATCCACGCAGGGAATCAGCAGCACTGGAAGGCTTCCGGACAGGCCCGCCAGACACAGAACAAGAAGCAGCGCATAGCCTCCCAGCGCCAGATACAGGCTAAGAAAGAATACCCGAATGCTGGAGAGCTTCCTTCGAAGTGCGGGATACAGAAGCATCATCCCCAGGATCTGTGCCGCGCCGCCCACCGTACTGAACAGCGTATAGCTTCCCTTCCAGCCCTCGCCGCCGAAATCGTACTTGAAGAAATAGATGACCAGATTTGATGTCAGATACAAAGCGGAATTGATCAGGACAATGCTGCCCACCACCACCAGAGCCTGATCGTTGGCAAACAATGCCCGGAACATCTCCTTCACGGCGGCTGTCTGCATTCTGTTGTCCGTCCTTTCATGCACGCCTGCGCAGCAGATCAGTTCCGCGGCCACAAACAGCACGGCCACAATCAATCCCACCATACGAAACCCTGCCCGCTCACTGTCACCGCCGAAAAAGCCGACCAGCAGCATGGTGAACATGGCAATCAACGCAGAGCCCACCCCTGCGCAGGTCCGTCCGACCACAGACAGATTCTCCCGATCCGCAGGCGTTGCGGTTACCGCAGGAATCATGGACCAATAGGGAATGTCCATCATGGTGTAGGTGACGCCCCATGCAATGTAAATGAAGCCAAAATAAACCATCCGTCCGGTTTCCTCCAGAGACGGCGCCGCAAACATGGCATACAGAACTACCGCATTCAAAACCGTTCCGGATAAAATCCAGGGGCGGAATCTCCCCCATTTCGATCGGGTCTTCGCCACCAGAATTCCCATAAAAGGATCATTGAAGGCATCAAACAGCCGCGCAATCATCAGGAGCAGTCCCACAAAGGTCGCAGACAATCCCAGAATATCCTGATAAAAATACATGACATAGGACGAGGAAAGCGCATATACCATATCCTTTCCCACTGCCCCGATTCCAAACGCCGCCTTCTGCCTTCCGTTCAATTCCATGACAATATCCCCCTCTT
>CAYXAN010000352.1:0-2112 GCA_964461705.1 uncultured Sarcina sp.
GGTCATGCATGATCCCCGGGGCAACGTTTGCCACCACGGAAATCACACCGAGCCCGCCCATTGCCATAATGGGAACCGTCTGATCATCATTGCCGGAATACAGATCGATATTGCCGTCTGTCAGGGTCATCAGCTTCACAATCTGGCTAAGATCTCCGGACGCCTCCTTGATGCCGACAACATTGGAGACATCCTTTACGATTCTCGCCGTCGTCTCCGGCTGCAGATTAAAGCCTGTCCGGGAGGGAACGTTGTACATGATGATCGGAATTCCTCTTCCTGCCTTGGCGACAGCCGCAAAATGCTGATACACGCCGTCCTGAGTTCCCTTGTTGTAGTACGGTGTCAGTACAAGCGCTCCGTCTGCCCCGTACTCTCTCACCGCCTCCGTCAGCTGCTCAGCCGTCCTGGTGCAGTTGGAGCCGGAACCCGCCACAACCGGAATCCGATGCGCCACATGGTCAATGGCAAATTTGCACGCCTCCAGATGCTCCTCCTCCGTCATGGTTGCAGACTCTCCGGTGGAGCCGCAGACGACAATAGCGTCCGTTCCGTTCTCTATCTGATAATCCAGAATATCTGCAAATGCATCATAGTTAATACTCTGCTCCGCATCATCATGAAACGGAGTCACAATTGCTACCGCAGACCCTTTGAATATTGCCATATTCCACTCCTTTCAAACGCGCTGCCGAAATGACAGCCTACCGCTGCACGGACATTCCATTCCTCCATGTCCGATTCACCCCCGGCACATGTCAGACCCATGCCGAATTCCTGCCGCAGACGCTTTAGCTTCTTGCAGCCTCCAAAAGCTTCGCCTTCAGTTCGCCTTCGATCTGAACCAGCTCACCCTCTGCTGCCCTGCGCTTTTCCTTGCCCTCTGTCTGAATCTTCAGTATTTCATCCATGGCAGAGATAAGTGTTGCATTGGTATTCTTGAGGGTCTCGATATCCACGACACCCCGCTCTGCCTCCTTTGCCGTCTCCACCGTAGCCGTCTTTAAAGCCGCAGCGTTCTTCTGCAGCAGCTGATTGGTCATATCATTGACCTCCCGCTCCGCCCTGGCTGCCTTGGTGGCATGATCCAGCCCGATGGCAATGACCATCTGATTCTTCCATAGCGGAATGGTGTTCACAATGGTGGACTGGATCTTTTCGGCCATGACCGTATCCGAGTCCTGCACCATGCGGATTTCCGGTGCCGTCTGCAGCGCAACGGTTCTGGTCAGCTGCAGATCATAGATCTTCTTTTCAAAACGGTCGCATTGAGCCGCAAGATCCTTGGCCTTCTGGGCATCCTCTGCAAGTCCGCTCTCGGCAGCCCTTTTCTCCAGCTCCTTGAGCTCGCCGTTTCGAACCTCCTCAAGCTTTTGCTTTCCTGCTGCGATGTACATCGTCAGCTCGTGAAAATAGCTCAGGTTCAGCTCGTACATCTTATCCATCAGATCCGCATCCTTCAAAAGCTGCACCTGATGCTTCTCCAATTCGCTGCTGACCGCCTGCACATTGGTTTCCACCTTGGCATAGCGGTTTTTCAGTGCCTCTACCTTATTGGCCTTCTTCTTGAAAAAGGCGGCAAGACCCTTCTCGTTCTCGTCCACATCGAAATTCTTAAGCTCCGTCACCAGACCGGAGAGCATGTCGCCGACCTCTCCCATATCCTTCGTACGGACATTGTCGATCGCCTTCTGGGAAAAATCCGCCAGCTTCTTCTGTGTACCGACGCCGTAATTCATGATCCCGCTGGTATTGGAAAGATCAATCTGCTTCACAAATTCATCGACCTGCGCCTGCTCCTGCGGTGTCAGGGATTCCTGAAAATCCGCGGCATTCACAGCAGTATCCTGCGCCGGTTCGTCCTTGTCCTTTGCCTTGTCCTCCGGCTGCGCCATGGCTGCCGCCGTACCGAACTCCAGGGTCGGTGCTGCAGGGGAACCTCCTAAGCTGCTGAATTCGTCACTCATACTCTCTCCTTTACACTCTAATGATTTCCGCCTCATCGCGCAAAGCGTTCGAAATCGGCAGGTGCTGCGGCATAGACCCGAATCAGATCCGGGTGATGATCAGACACCATCATTCTACGTAACGGTTCAGCACCCATCTCGATTT
>CAYXAN010000353.1:0-2068 GCA_964461705.1 uncultured Sarcina sp.
AATATGATGCCATGTCCGACTGCTTCGAGCGCATTCGCGGCGTGCTGGACGAGCGCAGGCAGGATGACTCCTCTTTCAAAGGCCGATCGGCAGATTCTGCGGATTATATCGCCGTCGTACAGAATTACCTGCGGACTCATTATCAGACCGCCACTCTTGAGGAGGCGGCCTCTCTGGTCAACTATTCCCCAGCCTACCTTTCCTCTGCCTTCAAGGCAGGCACCGGCGTCAGCTTTTCCCGGTATCTTCTTCAGGTGCGGATGGAAGAGGCGCTTCGGATGCTGTCGGACCGATCCGTGAAATTCTATGAGGTGGCGGATGCCGTCGGATATCTGAACCCCAAAAATCTGACCCGCAATTTCAAGGAATACTATGGGATCACTCCCCAGGAATTCCGCGCAGGCAAGCAGGTGAGACCCCGCACAGAGGACACATCGGAAGGTACAGGTGACGCCTTATGATGCATCGCTTTTTCATCAAGCGCCTGAGGGATCTTTCCCGGGCGCTCCTGATCCCGGCAGGAATTCTGTTCCTGTGCATTATGCTGTTCTCCGGTGCCGCCCAGCTTCGCGATGTCCGCAACACCACTGCCGCATCGACGTCGGATTTTGCACAGGCTCTGGAGGACACCGTGGACGTCTGCACCTCTCAGCAGGAAATGATCACGCTGAATTCCCAGCTGCTCCTTTCCATGCACAAAATCCTGTATTCCAAGGAAACAAGCTACACGGATTATGTTTTTCTGAACAGCATCAAGTCCTTTCTTGGCAGCATTGTCTCCTCCCACTCCCTTGTCGACAGCATCTATCTGTATCTGGACGGCTACGACGTTTACTTCTCCTCGGATAAGGTGACACAGCATCTGGGTGAGGATTCCGACACGTCATGGTACGAAATCTACGCCTCCATGCCGGAGGATGAGGATACCTTTCTTTTGAAGCGCCGGATGACCGGCTCGGGCTCCTCTGTTTCCGAGGACGTCGTCACGTTCTACAAGCGCTTTTCCTATCTGAACGGGGTGATGGTGTCCAATCTGTCCGTTCCGTCGCTGCAGGAGATGATGTCCTCCGAGCTGCCCTCCTGGAAGAGCGGGCTGTTTCTGCTGGACAGGGAGCAGAATCTTCTGGCCTTTCAAGGCTTTGCCGCCGCTCCGGATTTTACCGGAACGGATCTGTCCTCCTTGACCGGCCGCTTTCATTTCAAATGGATTGACGGCGCGCCCTATCTGACCTATGTCCTGTACCAGACGGATTACGGCTGCTACACCGTGCAGCTGGTGCCTCTGGCCTCACTGATACTGCATTGCATCCGAAACCTCCTGTGGCCCTTCGTGATGCTGCTGGCCGCACTGTTCATTATTTTCCTTTTTTCCTACCAGATCACCCGCGACAATTTCCGGCAGATCCAATCGGTCATTGACCTGTTCAGTGATGCGGAAAAGGGAATGTATCCCCTGCAGCAGACCGGTGATTCCGGACAGCCGGAGAACGAATACAGCCTGATCATGAACAACGTCATCCGCATGTTCCTGAACACAACCTTTCTGAACAGTCAGCTGGCCGAGCAAAAATACAAAAAGCAGGCTGCGGAGCTGCGCGCGCTGCAGCTGCAGATCAATCCGCATTTCATGATCAACACCCTGCAGGCGCTGGACTTTGAGGTCCGAAAGCTCACCGACGGCTCCTCCGCCGCCAATGTCATCATCAGCAACCTGTCCGACATTCTGGCCTATTCTTTGGGGAATCTGAATGCGAACGTCACCGTACGCGATGACATCGAGCATGTCCACAAATACATACAGATACAGAAGTTCCGCTTTCCGGACAGCTTTTACTATTTTGAGGAAATCGATTCCTCCGTGCTGCCTCATGATTTCCGGCGGCTCCTCCTGCAGCCTCTTCTGGAGAACAGCATCAGCCATGGCATTCGTCCTCTGAATCGCCAGGGGGTGGTAAAGCTCAAAATCTTTCACCGGAAGGATCGCATCAGCGTTTCCGTTACGGACAACGGCGTCGGGATCCCCAGAAAGCAGCTGCTGCAGCTGCGGAAATCACTGGAGGACGACACC
>CAYXAN010000354.1:0-1766 GCA_964461705.1 uncultured Sarcina sp.
CTCATCGCACAGCTGCCAAGGCCAAACTTCTGGCGGGCACCGGTGGACAATGACAAGGGCTCCAACATGATGGGACGGCTTGGCATCTGGAAGCTTGCCAGCCTTTACGCCTCCGATGCTCCGGCAGAGGGGTGGTCTTCCCTGCCGAAGGAGGAGCAGACCGCTTATCCGAGGATTAAGGCGGAGGGAAAGGGAGAAAACAGGATCTGTTCGATCTCGCAGAGAATCTTCCTCCCGACCGTACCGGAGACGTCAATGGAGGTGACCCTGCGGTTTCATGGGGACGGAACCGTGGAGTACATCATGGACTATGAGCCGGCAGGCGAAGTACAGCTTCCGGAGCTTCCGGAATTCGGCATGCTGTTCACCATGGATGCGGACTATGATCAGCTGACCTGGTACGGAAACGGACCGGAGGAGACCTATTGCGACAGGGATAAGGGCGCAAGACTCGGCGTCTACAGCGGCAGTGTACAGGATCAGATGACGCGGTATCTGGTGCCGCAGGAGTGCGGCAACAAGACCGGCGTCCGGTGGGCCAGGGTGACGGACAGGAAGGGAAGAGGACTGCTCTTTGCCGCTCCCGAGGGAACGACGATGAACTTTTCGGCGCTTCCTTGGACACCGGAGGAAATCGAGAACGCCGCACACCACACGGAGCTGCCGCCGGTGCACCACACCATCGTGCGGTGCAGTCTCATGCAGATGGGGGTCGCAGGAGATGACAGCTGGGGAGCAAGACCGCACGAGCAGTTTCGGATTAAGGCAGAGAAGCTTCATTTTGAGTTTTCCATGCGTCCCTGCATGGAATCCGTCGAAGAGATTTAAGGGAAACGACGGGGGAAGCGTTTTCTGAACAGATACCAATTCCCTTAAAAAAGCTTTCACCGGCGTATCCCTAAAACACGCAGGCATGATGATGCAGAAATCATAACAAGGAGGAAAGGAACAGATGGAAAAGAGGATTGACCTTCACAGAGTGAAAATCGATGATGCCTTCTGGGCACCGCGGCAGGAGCTGGTCACCAGGGTGGTGATTCCGTACCAGGAAAAGATCATGAACGATGCGATCCCCGGGATAGAAAAGAGCCACGCACTTACGAATTTCCGCATTGCCGCAGGACTGGAGGAGGGCGAGTTCTACGGGACGGTATTTCAGGACAGCGATGTGGCCAAGTGGCTGGAGGGGGTTGCCTACTCCCTTGCCGTTCATCCGGACAAGGAGCTGGAAAAGCGCGCGGATGATATCATCGGCATCATTGAAAAAGCGCAGCAGCCGGACGGCTATCTGGACACCTATTTCATCCTGAAGGAGCCGGAGCACAAGTGGCAGAATCTTCAGGAATGCCATGAGCTTTACTGTGCCGGTCATATGATGGAGGCGGCGGTGGCCTATTATGAGACCACCGGCAAGGACAGGCTGCTGAAGGTGATGGAGAGGACCGCCGCCTGCATCGCCGCGCATATCGGCAGGGAGGAGGGGAAGATCCATGGCGTTCCGGGTCATGAGGAGGTCGAGATCGGACTCCTTCGGCTGTATTACGCCACCGGAAAAGAGGATTATCTGCAGCTGGCCAGATACTTCATCGATCAGAGAGGACAGGATCCGGCGTGGTTTTCAAAGGAAAGGGAGCACCGGGGATGGGTTCACTGGGAAGGAGCCTCGGACAATGCGGACTATATGCAGATGTTTGCACCGGTCAGGGATCAGCAGGAGGCCAGAGGCCATGCTGTCCGCGCCACCTATCTTCTGACGGCTATGGCGG
>CAYXAN010000354.1:1776-2054 GCA_964461705.1 uncultured Sarcina sp.
CAGGTCTTGCAGAGGCGGACAAGGATCCGACACTGCAAAAGGCCTGTGACCGGCTGTTCGACAACATTACCCGTAAGCAGATGTACATTACCGCCGGGATCGGGCAGGTGGCAAAATGGGAAGGCTTCTCCCATGATTACGAGCTGCCCAATGACACGGTTTATGCGGAGACCTGTGCCTCGATCGGCCTTGCCTTTTTCGCAAACCGGATGCTGCGGCTGCGGACGGACCGGCGGTATTCGGACATCATGGAGAGGGCTCTGTACAACGGGATTCTC
>CAYXAN010000355.1:0-2048 GCA_964461705.1 uncultured Sarcina sp.
GATTGCCGTAGCTGGAATACCCCTGTGCCGCGCCGGTGCACAGCTTCTTCTGCGGCAGCTTCCCCTCCAGCGTTTCGGAAACAGGCACGGTCGGATCTGCCGCGCCGGTGACACGCATGGCCTGATACACATAGCCGCGTCCGGACAGCGGATCCCGGATGGCGCCGCCAAGACAGGTCGCCGCACCGCCGAAGGGCTCGATCTCTGTCGGATGGTTGTGGGTCTCGTTCTTAAAGAACATGAGCCACTCCTCCTCCACCGGTCCCTGGCCGTAATCCACCCGGACCGGAATCACCACTGAGCAGGCGTTGTTCTCGTCCGACTCCTCCTGATCCGTCAGCTTGCCCTCTGCCTTCAGCTTCCTGACCGCAATGACGGCAAGATCCATGAGGCATGGGTATTTGTCCGGACGATCCGCGTACATTTCCTCGCGGGTATCCTGATAGCTCTGAAAGGACGTCTCCATGGGAACGCGGTAATAGCCATCCTCAAAGGTGACATTGCACAGCTCCGTCGCAAAGGTGGTGTGACGGCAATGATCGGACCAGTACGTGTCCAGCACCCGGATCTCCGTCATGGTCGGATCCCGGTGCACCTCTCCGTCAAAGCGCCCGCTGAAATAATCCTGAATCAGCCTGAAATCCGCAAAGGTCATGGCCAGCCCCAGGGATCCGTACAGATCTCTGAGCTGCTCCTCCGTCATGGAGATAAAACCGTCGAACACCTTGACGTCCGGCGCATTCTCGTATTCCGCCGCCAGCGTTTGGGGCTTGGCCTCGTTGTTCTCCCTCGAATCCACGGGATTGATCAGATTGGCCTTGATCCTTGCCAGCTCCTCGTCGGAGATTGTCCCGGTCAGGACATAGGTCTGCGCCGTCTTAATGATGACGTGCGAATCCGGATTCAGGAGCTGGATGCATTGCACGGCGGAATCCGCCCTTTGGTCAAACTGCCCGGGCAGTGCCTCCACTGAGAAAACATAAGCCCCCTCCGGTGCCGGAAAATCCTCCAGATACAGCTCATCCACCGGCGGCTCCGAGAAAACGCAGCGGCATGCCGTCTCAAACACATCATCCCGGATGTTCTCCACGTCATAGCGAATCAGAAGCCGCAGCTTTTCAATCCCCTGAATGCCGAGGAAGGCGCGAATCTCCTCCAGATGGTGCCTTGCCTGCACGGCATAGGGCTGCTTCTTCTCAACATAGACTCTTCTCACATCACTCATTCCTGCTGTCTCCTTAATATAGGTGCAGTATCGGATACGATTGGAAACCTTGCCCGGGGGCGTCGCCTTGCGGTCTTGTCTTGATTTCACGTCCCGGCTCGCGGCAGGATGCCCATCGCCCGCCCCGGACAATGACATACTGTGGCGATTATAGCATAGAGACAATGCTTTTTCACAGACGGACAGGGCAGAAAATATCATCACCCCCGCATTCTTCTGCATTTTCCCCTCTTTGTCTGCAGAAACCGCAATGATCCCGCATCGCGGCATATAAAAATCCCGGCCGATGAAGGCCGGGGTACACATACGTGAGTTTCAAATTTTCATGCCGGATTCTGCGGATTCACAGGGAAATTTGCTGCTTGTCGGCTGGGCTTTTGCGACAGAAACCGCTTTCATCTGCTTTCCCTTAACAACCTCCGGTGGATCGCACGGATTTGCGGGGGAAAATGCTGCTTCGCAGCGCAAATCCGGCGGGGGAAACGCTTTAATCAGCGTTTCCCTAGAACAGAATCGCACTGATGTCCGTGCTTGCCGCACCGATGGTGAAGGCAGCGGCTGCGCCGCTGTGGGTCAGGCGATAGTTATCGCCGCCGTTTCCATTTGCCAGAAGATCCTCCAGACGGAAGGCAGAGGCTCTTCCGTTTGTTCCAAAGATGATCGTCTCCACTCCCTGTGCCTTAAGCTGTGAGATGCCGCTAAGATACCCGGTAAGAACAGCCGTCTCCTGATTCACCATGATGGTCAGAACGCCTTTTTCCTGACTTTCCGTGTAGGCCAGATCCGCACCTGCCGCATCGATCACGCGATAGAGAGGTGTTTC
>CAYXAN010000356.1:0-2034 GCA_964461705.1 uncultured Sarcina sp.
GAAGTACACGGGATGGGTTTTTGGACAGGGGTTCGATTCCCCTCTAATCCACGAATCAAAGAGGCCGGGATGCGTGTTCCCGCCTCTTTTTTTCTGTTATAATCGTTGTCTGCAGCGGTCTGTCCTCTGTTGACTCCGGGGCGGTCGGCTGCAGACAGACAAAGGTGCAGAGAAAAGCACACAGGACGACAAAGAAGAGATAACAAAGGCGAGGCCACAAAGAAGAGACAGCAAAGAAGCTTCGGAATGGAGATTATGGCATGATAAAGGACAGGGAACGGCTTGAACAGGATATTCACAGCTTGGACGCCTACGATGTGATCGAGCGGCATGAGCTGACGGATCTTCGGGGAGAGGGGTATTTGCTGCGGCACAAAAGGAGCGGCGCCCGTATTGTATTGATGCCGAATGAGGACAGCAACAAGGTCTTTTTCATCGGCTTCCGTACACCGCCGGCAGATTCTACGGGGGTGGCGCATATCATTGAGCATACTGTTTTGTGCGGTTCCAGGGAGTTTCCGCTGAAGGATCCTTTTGTGGAAGCAGCCAAGGGCTCCTTGAATACCTTCCTCAATGCCATGACCTATCCGGATAAAACCATGTATCCCGTGGCGTCTACCAATGATAAGGATTTTGCCAACCTGATGCATATTTACCTGGATGCTGTGTTCCATCCGAACATTTATACCAATGAGAATATTTTCCGTCAGGAGGGCTGGCATTATGAGGTGAAGACGGAAAATCCTGTTCAAGGAGCGGCAGAGGATCGCAGGAAGCCGGAGCTGACCATCAATGGTGTAGTATACAATGAGATGAAGGGCGTCATGTCCTCACCGGATGATGTACTGAACGACGCTGTCCTGGCCTCTCTGTATCCGGACACCACGTACGCCATTGTATCCGGAGGGGATCCGCAGGTTATTCCGCAGCTGACGTATCAGGAATACCTGAATTTTCACCGCAGATACTATCATCCCTCCAACTCCTACATTTATCTGTACGGGGATATGGACATGGCGGAGCGGCTGGAATTTCTGGATCGGCATTATCTTTCGGATTATGAGGTTCTGGAGCCGGATTCGGGCATTCAGCCGCAGAAGCCGTTTGCCCATGCCGTGTCGTGGAAAAAGTCCTACAGCATTCTTTCGGAGGAGGACCCTGCGGATAAGTCCTTCCTGTCGTGGAATGCGGCACTTCCGATTCACGGGGATCCGAAGAAAATTCTGGCCTTCAAAATTCTGGACTATGTGCTGTGTGATGCAGAGGGCGCCCCGGTAAAGGAAGCTCTGCGCGAAAAGGGAATCGGGCAGACCGTGGAGTCCTTATATGAATCGGGCATATATGAGCCGTATTATTCCATCGCCGCCAAATATGCAGATCCGGAGAAAAAAGAGGAATTTGAACAGACGATTCTCAGCACTCTGCAGGAGCTGGTTCAAAAGGGGATCAACCGGAAGGCGATTCTTGCCGGCATCAACTTTCATGAATTCCATTATCGGGAGGCGGACTTCGGATCCTATCCGAAGGGCCTGGTCTATGGTCTGGATATGATGGATACCTGGCTTTATGATGAGGATCAGGTATGGTGTAATCTGGAACTGGGGCAGTATTTTGATGAGCTGAAAAAGGATGCCGAAGAGGGATATTTTGAAGCCCTGATCCGCGACTGTCTGCTAAACAACACCCATAGGAGCGTGGGACTGCTGATTCCGGAGCCGGGACTGAATGAACGGCTGGAAAGGGAGCAGAAACAGAAGCTTGCGGACTATGCTGCAGGGCTGTCCGCGGAAGAGCTTTTGCAGATACAGAATGCAGAGAATTCCCTTCGGGAGTGGCAGAATACACCCGATTCCGAGGAGGCAATGGCCAGCATTCCGGTCCTGGAGCGTTCCGACCTGAAAAGAGAGCCGAATTTCCCGTCTACGAGGATCATGCAGGGGGAGCACAACGGGTTTATGGCCCTGACGCATTCGGCGGCAACCAACTGGTTGAAACTGTTCAAAAGCTCATACTTATTTGTCACAAGACTTACCG
>CAYXAN010000357.1:0-2033 GCA_964461705.1 uncultured Sarcina sp.
CTGCCTTGCTCTTCCCAGGGCAACTCGAACCGGTTCCTCCCAGTTGTCCGGCAATCCGTACTGGTATCTTCTAAAAAGCTGGCACACGGATTCGTCGTCATTCATTTTTCTGAAAAACGCACCAGGTGGAAGCTCCGGTCAGATAAATCGGCTTTCCGGAATCATCTGTAAAATATCGGGGGTTGCCCGCACATTGCCGCAATACTCCTTTCATCTTCGTATCCATTTCCGTTTTGAAAAACGCTTACAAAAAAAGCGAAGAGAAGTTCGCAAAAGCGATTTCTCTTCGCCTCTTGGGCTATTTGTCATCGCTCATAAGCGACCTGCCATGCAGCTTTCCTGATCAGGAAAACGCTGATTAAGGCGTTTCCCTCGCCGGATCCCGGCTGCGAAGCAGCATTTTCCCTTGCAAATCCGTGCGATCCACCGGATGTTGCTAAGGAAACGCTGATTCAATCAGCCTTTCCTTAGACAAGCCCTCTTCTGGCAGCCTGCTCCGTAATCGTATCCACATAGGCCTTCTTGTCCTCACGGAGCAGGAATCCAAGGGCAATGGTTCGTTCCGCCTGCTTCTCCACCAGCTCACGATAATGCGACAGTGATCCGTATATTTCCTGCAGGACCTTTGCACTGAAGGGATAAACCGTACCGAACATCGGATCGATCGAGCCATCCTCGCGTGTCGAAAAGCTCTCATACCTCCCTACCGGATAATCCATATTGGCAAGCCGAATGCCTCCCATGGTGTTGCCGAACATATCCTTGCGATTTGCTTTTCTGTTCTTGCCGTCACCGCTTCTCATGGAAAGGGCGTCAAAATCCTCAGGACCTGCCGGAACCTTCTCAATGGCCGGTGCATGAGGTGCCGGAATTTCCTGTCGTACCCACGCATACAAATTCCGAAGCGTTGCGGCAAATACAAACTCATAGGGTGTATCCAGCGGCTCTCCCTTTGCTCCGGAAAATGCCAGCTCGATATTGGACCTCTTGGCATCCTCTCTCAGATACCCCTCGTAGTAATCCAGCATGTTATATGCTTCGTCGTGGCTGGTTCCCGCCACCTGATATGTACGGAACTTGTATCCCGGTTCGTCGCTGTCTTCCGTCCACAGTGCAGCCAGATCCTCACACTCAGTATTTAATGCGATATAGGGCTGCTTGCTGATCATAATTCCGCCCCTCGGCACAGAGCCGTTGCTCATCACTCCGCCGCCGTTTACGAGCTCATACGCATTGATCGGTGCCAGTGAATCTCCTGCGCCGGCCTCAAAATATCCGTCAAAAAGAGGCTCCTTATACTTCTCTTCCTCGCGATAAGCAAAAGAGTGAATGGTTCTCGACATATAGCTGCCGGACTGAGACCAGCCCAACAGATACAGCCAGCACTTCCCATACTCCCTGATCGGATTCAGCTCATCGTCGGTACGCAATAAACGTGCAAGATCGCTTTGCATATCCCAATACAGGCCGGACTCATACTGAGGCAGCCACTCAAACGCACTCCTTTCCGGTGCCTTTCTATCCGGAAGCGGATTGGCCCAGTTGATTGCCTCATACCGCTTTGCATCAAAGCGCTTCAGGGTATCCACCACGTGCCCCTTGCTGGTGATGCCGATATAGATGTCTCCGTTTCTTGTCATGTACTTCCAGCTGTTGACCCACATGCGGTCGATGTCCATCATGGCCGAAGCGTTCAGTATCTCAACACATACGTTGCCGCTGAACTTTGCTGCGTCCGCCGGTCTGCGAACCAGCAGACGGGTTGTATAGGGAGCATCAGCATACAACACCTCTACCGAATGTGCGGCAGAATCCGACTCGGTATAGATATTGGCTGTTCCGCTCATGAAATATTCGTCCTCTATATAGCCGATGCGGTCAAATTCGCACTTTCCTGCAGCCGCCTGGAAAGGATAACTTTCCGTTGTAATCGGTATCCTTTTCATTTCTGTAATCATCACGATCCCCCCCTTGTCTGCGTTTCGTACTCTGCATTGCCTGTTTTTTACTATATTGCTTTGTTATCGCTTCTG
>CAYXAN010000358.1:0-2029 GCA_964461705.1 uncultured Sarcina sp.
ACATTCAGTGGGCGCTGGAGCAGGACATTCGCCTGGCATCCGGCGACGGAGCCTTTGACGGCGGCGGAGCTGTACCGATATCTGTCCGGGGAGGAGTTTTGCAACCACCTGCCTGCTGCTCCCTCAAGGTATGATTACCGCACGGTCTATGCGAAGGCATATCGAAGCCATCTTGCGCGGCAATGCGGACAAAAGGCGAAGGCTCCGGATGCGGTGGCGGCCGCAGAGAAGGGTTATATGATGTCCCGGAGGGAGATTGCAGAGAGAATCCGGATCTTTGTGGAGGAAAGCACAGACAAGCATGAAGCAGAGCACGAAGCGGGACATAAAGCAAAACATGAAGCAGAACATAAAGCAGGATAAATGGAACTTGATGAAGCGGATCCTTCCGGCGGGAGCCGTGCTGGTTCTGCTGGCGGTGCTTTTGTGGCAGCTGGATGTGCGGGACAGCTTTTATCACGGTTATTTTACCGACGCGCGGCCGTTTGAAAACGTGGCTGATGACAGCATTCTGGGAAGCTATGATCTGTCGGAGGGGGCATTTTCGCTGACCTTCACTCCGGCGAAGGATCATTTTGCAGGCTTTGTCCTTTACGTGACGGATCTTTCGGAGGATGCGCAGGGAAGTCTGGTGCTGCAGGTGGAGGATTCGGAGGGAGTGCCTCTGGACACCGTGGATGTGGCTCTGTCGGAGATGGTCAGCGAGCATGCCTACAAGGTACAACGGGAGGAGGAGCTTTGCAGGGGCGAATCGTATCTTCTCACCATTTCGGCCCGGGACTGTGAGACCGCGCCGTCCCTGATCCTGGTGGATGAGGATTTTCGCGCCGAAGAGAGTGCAGACAACGGTCTGCTCATCGGCTATGCCTATGCGGAGTCCACCTTTACGTCAGTGGAGAAATGTCTCCTTTCCCTTCTGGCTATCGGACTGACGCTGTGTCTTCTGGCGGCAATATACGGCTCTTACGGCGGGGCGCGGCGAAGGGCGGCGAGCCGGATCGGATTGGGTTTGATTCTGCTGGTTCTGATGGCCTGGAACGACAGCTTCAGCACACTGAACGGCAACAACGATACCTTTGAGGGCTTTCAATCGGACAGTGAGGCACTGGTGACGGACGCCATCACGGCACGCAGGGAGGGAATTGCAAATCCTGCGGGGACCGGCCTTTTGAGGCTGTACACCATTTCGGGCCCTGCAGGCTCGGAGGAGGAGCTTCTGACCGAGGGGGACTGGGTGAACGGCTATCACACCTCGGATCCTGCCATCAGCCTTCGCAGCTCGGCCTATACGGAGGCCTATGTGGTCCCCGGAAACTATATCCGTTTTGCCAACGGGGAGGAGCATGAGATTCTGTCAACCGGAACGATTGACAGTGAGTGGATGGTGGCGGCGCTGGACATCGATGCACCCATGGATGCAGACCAGCTGGGAGACCTGGCGGAGGCCACGGTGCTGGATGCGCAGGGGAATCCTCTTCCGGAAACGGCGGCGGATGCGTATTTTAGTCAATACGGACTGCAGGGCAAGGTGTTTCAGCGGCTGTCCATGTGGATCGAGGATGTGGACGTGCTGCGGCTTTTATGTGCCCTGGGGACTGCGGCGACGCTTTTGCTGGTGTCCTGCCTCGTCGGACGCAAGTACAACCGGCGGATGGGAGGGATCTTTTATCTTGTTTTCCTTCTGTCTCCGTGGGTGGTGAATTTTGCCAACAATCTGTATTGGGTGGAATTCACGTGGTTTCTTCCCATGGCGGCGGGGCTTTGGTGCTCCCTTCACCGAAAGGACCGCAGATGGCGCATGATATCGTACCTTCTGATGTTCCTTGCCGTAATGATCAAATGCCTGTGCGGGTACGAGTATGTGACCACCGTCATGCTGGGCGGCATCCTGTTCCTTTTGGCGGATCTTGTGGAAGCATTGCAGGAAAGAAACCGGCAGCATGTCCGCAGCGTGTTCCTTACGATCCTGTTCATGGGCATAGCGGCGCTGTTGGGGTTTGCTGCGGCGATGTGCCTTCATGCACCGCTC
>CAYXAN010000359.1:0-2015 GCA_964461705.1 uncultured Sarcina sp.
CACTTTTGAATGATTATGCAGGTCGCCCCAGCCGCCTGTACTACGCCGAGAAGATGACAAGGGATCTGGGCGGCGCAAAGATTTATTTGAAGCGCGAGGACCTGAACCACACCGGAGCCCACAAGATCAACAATTGTCTCGGGCAGGCGCTTCTTGCCAAGAAGATGGGCAAAACCCGTCTGATTGCTGAGACCGGAGCCGGACAGCACGGCGTGGCAACGGCGACCATTGCGGCGCTGCTTGGTATGGAGTGTGTTGTTTTCATGGGGAAGGTGGACACGGAACGGCAGGCCCTCAATGTCTACAAAATGAAGCTTCTGGGAGCTGAGGTGGTGCCGGTCACCGACGGCACGGGGACGCTGAAGGATGCGGTGTCACAGGCCATGCGCGAATGGACCAGCCGTATTGAGGACACCCACTATTGTCTTGGCTCTGTGATGGGTCCGCACCCCTTCCCGACGATTGTACGTGATTTCCAGGCAGTGATTTCAAGGGAAATCAGGCAGCAGATGCTGGAAAAGGAGGGACGCCTTCCGGATGCGGTCATTGCCTGCGTCGGCGGCGGCTCCAACGCCATCGGCTCCTTCTACCATTTCATTGATGATCCGTCCGTGCAGCTGATCGGCTGCGAGGCGGCAGGACGGGGAATTGACACCTTTGAGACGGCGGCCACCGTCAATACCGGCCGGCTGGGGATCTTCCACGGCATGAAGTCCTATTTCTGCCAGAACGAGGACGGGCAGATTGCACCGGTCTATTCGATCTCGGCAGGGTTGGATTATCCCGGCGTCGGTCCGGAGCATGCGTACCTGCATGACATAGGGCGGGCGCAGTATGTTCCCGTGACGGACGAGGAGGCCGTACAGGCCTTCGAATATCTGTCAAGGACGGAGGGAATCATCCCTGCCATCGAAAGCTCCCATGCCATTGCGTATGCCATGAAGCTTGCGCCGACCATGGAGAAGGATAAGATCATTGTCATCACGGTTTCCGGAAGAGGAGACAAGGACTGCGCCGCGATTGCACGGTACCGCGGGGAAAATATAACGGAGGGTTGAAATGAGTCGGATTGCAGATGCATTCAAAGATCACAAGGCATTCATTGCCTTTATCACCGTAGGGGATCCGGATCTGGAGACCACAAAAAAGATCGTTCAGGCGGCCGCGGACAATGGAGCGGATCTGATTGAACTGGGCATTCCCTTTTCGGATCCTACCGCCGAGGGACCGGTCATCATGGAGGCCGACAATGCGGCCTTGGCAGCAGGAGCCACCACCGACAAGGTGCTGCAGCTGACGAAGGAGCTGCGGGAAACCATCACCGTTCCCATGGTGTACATGACGTATGCGAATGTTGTTTTTTCCTACGGCACGGAAAAGTTTGCAAGGAAGGCAGAAGAGGCCGGCATTGACGGCATCATCCTGCCGGATGTTCCCTATGAGGAAAAGGACGAATTTGATGCTGTGTTCGCTTCCCACGGAATGGACCTGATCTCGATGATCGCCCCCACCTCGGAAAATCGCATCGCCATGATCGCCGCAGAGGCCAAGGGCTTTATCTACATGGTTTCCTCTCTTGGCGTAACCGGCACAAGGAGCGAGATCACGACGGACATTCAGGCCATGACCGGGCTGGTAAAGAGCGTCACCAAGGTGCCCTGCGCCGTGGGCTTTGGCATCTCCACGCCGCAGCAGGCGGCTGACATGGCAGCAGTATCCGACGGAGCCATCGTCGGCTCCGCCATCATCAAAATCATTGCCAAGCACGGCAGGGCGGCGGCAGGCCCTGTGGGCGAATACGTAAAATCCATGGCGGATGCGGTGCACGCGCTGCCGCGGTGATCGGGAATGGAAGATCCACAGAAACGGTCAAAAGGGAATCCGTCTGGATTCCCTTTTGACGATTGCGTAACCAGTCAATCTACACGCAAAAGTTCTTCACGGACAGCTTTACGGTAAGGATACGCTGTTTTGACGTATCCTTTTATTTTACAGCGATCCATTGTCCCATCTTA
>CAYXAN010000360.1:0-2002 GCA_964461705.1 uncultured Sarcina sp.
CGCGCAGAGCGCAGATCTGTATCGAAAGCTTCGTGAATGCGGCAAGGAGGCGGAGCTGTACCTGATCGAAGGAGGAGATCACGGCGGTCCGGAATTCTGGACGGAGGAGGTCATCGATATCATCGATCATTTTCTGAAAAAAGCAATGTGATGATACCAGGGTCAAGAGGTCCAACGCTCCGATGAGAGCTTGCTCTCGTAAGGAGCGCCAGACCTTGGGATTCGAGTATCATGTGATGCAGCATATTGCTGACATGTAATGTCTGCGGCAGAAAGGGCGGCGATGTGAGAAGAATTTCAATTCGATGTTCCATCCGATGGAAGCTGATCTTCGCATTTTCGTCGCTCATTGCCGCTACGGTGATTTTGGCAGGAACTCTGGTTTATCAGGTAGAGCGGAGTACGGAGATTTCACGCACGACGGAACTGAATCAGGACGTTGTCAATGCCATTGGTGCAAATTATGACAACAACTGCAGCGCATTTATTCAGCAGATGAATATGGTCACAATGAACGAGGAGTTCCAGTCCCTTCTGGTGCAGAAGACAGATACGGAAACGGAGGCTCTTCAGCGATCCATGGCCTTGCGGAGTGCAATCTGCGGCAGTATTCTCTCGGTCAACAATGTGGAATCCGTTTATCTCTACGAAGGGGACGATGCCTATGTCGCCTCCTGGCAGAAGCATCCGTGGAATAAATCGGAGCAGGAGGATTTTCAGAAAATGCCGGAGGTTGTCTTTGAGGCAAGCGGAGCGGTGACGATCAGTGAATACAAGGGAAGAATGGTATTTTCAAGGAGGATTTTGAGCCTTGATACAAGAAAGGAAATCGGAAAGATTGTTTTTGTGTATGACAGCAGCTGGCTGCGGACACAATTGAATCATCTTTCCTCAGGGACGGCACGTCTGGTTTCTCTTGTTTCACCGAACGGCGAGCTGTTTCTGTACAACAGCACAGCGCCTGAGGAGCTGGTGGAGCTGTCGGAAAGGGTCACAAGGCATACGACCACCGGAAGTGCGGTATGGAAGATCGACAGGCATACGAAGCTTTTGGAATCGTCCTATGCCTGTGAACGCTCCGGTTGGAAAATCGTCTGTCTTGTCGACCTGGATACCCTGCTTGGAACGGCACAGAAAACGCTGTGGCTGACCATTCACATCGGCATTGCGATTTCCTTTTTGGGTTTCCTTTTGTGCTGTGGAATTGCGGCTCGCATCACGAAGCCGCTGGAATCCATGAAGAGTGCAATCTGCAAGATTGAACAGGGAGATTACAAACAGAAATTAGCTATTCGCACCGGAGATGAGATAGAGGAGCTCAGCGGCTGCATCGATCATCTGGTGACTGAGCTGGATGATTTGATCAATCGCGACCTGAAAACGCAGATCGCATATAAGGACATGCAGATCATTGCCCTGCAGGCACAGATCAATCCGCATTTTCTGTTCAACACCTTAGAATGCATCAACTCCCTGGCACAGCTTGGAGAAAAGGATGCCATTAGGGAGGTTACGGTAGCTTTTTCCAATATCATGAAGTCCATGATTCATGGGAAGAATATCATTGATTTGGCTGAGGAGCTGTCTTACACCAGGGATTTTCTGTCCATCTACAAGATTTTGATGGGAGAGAAGCTGTCGTATGACATCACAGTGGAGGAGGAGCTGGAATCGGTTCAGATCCCACGGATGACGATTCAGCCGGTGGTGGAGAATTCTGTCATCCATGGGATCCGGCCGAGTGAGTACGAAGGGCACATCAGTGTCAGTGTTTCCAATGCGGCGGAGGGAATCCTCATTTCGGTCATTGATGACGGAATCGGCTTTTCGCAAGGACAGCTGGAGGAGCTTCAGCGGTATATCGCGCAGCCGCTTCGTGTTAATGCGGAGGAATTTGGCGGAGGCATCAAGTCCGTCGTCCGTCGTCTTCGCCTGTTTTATGAGGACAAGGTGATCATCAATGTCACCAGCTATGAAGGAAACGGCACGGCTGTTGATATTC
>CAYXAN010000361.1:0-1999 GCA_964461705.1 uncultured Sarcina sp.
TGGGGCTTCGGTAGCCCGCATGGCACAGGTGCTCCGCCGCCAGCTGACCGATCTTCTCATTATCCACATTGACCGAGCTGTACCGGTCAGAAAGCCGGTTGTACAGAACAATGCGCGACTTAAAATCATTTTTCTCCAGAAACTCCAGATCGACATTGTCGGCATTGCTGATGATGGCCGCATGGAATTCCCCGTTTTGAAAGCTTTCCGCCTCACGGCTCAGCTTCCCCGTCTGGTACGGATGGATGACAACGCTCATGTCGGCGTTTTCTTCCTGAATTCTCTTCTGCAGGCCGAACAGGAAGCGGTGCATCATGATCCCGCGGAAGTCGAAGTTCCAGAACAGGGCGACCACATATTTCTGCGTGTCCCCCTTCCGGAGGATCTTGGCGGAAACGTTCGGAATATAGCTCAGCTCCTGCATTGCCTCCAGCACCCTTTGCTGAGTTGCCTCGGAGATTTTCCGTTCCTTCGCCTTGCCGTTTACCACAATCGATACCGTGCTGAGCGAAACACCGGCCAGTGCAGCAACATCCTTAATGCTTGACATACTCTCCCCCTGTCTATTGTCTACGTGCGCCTTTTGTCCAAGATGCAGCTGTTCAGCAGCCGATTCCCATTGCGATTCCCATTGAAACCGTCGTGCCGAACATACAAGTGTTGTATCATTTCGCGCTCATATAAGCAATATCAGGCTTGCTGCACGCTCCTTCTTATGATTCCTGAACATTGATGATGACCTTCATGGTAGTTTCCCGGTTGTCATCAATGTAGCGATATGCCTCCAGGTAATCCTTGAAGGCGAACTTCTTTGAGATCAGCGGCTCCAGATGGACCTTTCCCTCATTTACCAGACGGATGGCATCCACATAGTCCTCGTGGCGGTACATCATCGTGCTCTTGATATCCAACTCATGATCATTCGCTACGGCCAGATCAATCTCCGCCATGCCCGCAAACACGGCAACCAGGACAATCACGCTTCCCTTGCGCGCGTATTTGATGGCCTGTCCCATGGTGACATTGTTTCCGGCGCAGTCATAAATCACGTCTGCCTTGTCCGGGCCGAAGGCCTCGACCATCGCCTCGCCGAAATCCTTGCTCTTCGTATTCACGCAGACATCCGCGCCGCATTCCTTCGCCTTTTCCAGCCGATAATCGCTGACATCCGTGATCATCACCTTGGCTGCACCCATGCCCTTTGCGGACTGTGCCACCAGATTTCCGATCGGGCCGGCTCCGAGCACGGCAACGCTCATCCCGCTCACATCACCCATCTGCTTCACGGCATGCACCGCCACCGCCAAAGGCTCGATCATCGCACCCTCTTCGTAGGACATTTCCTCCGGAATCGGTGTCACCTTGGAAGCATCCACCGCAAAATATTCCGACGCCGTCCCTGTGGTCTGGAACCCCATGACCTTCAGATTCTCGCAGAGATTGTATTTGCCGTGACGGCACGGGTAGCACTTCCCGCAGTACACCTGAGGCTCGATCGTCACCTTCTGGCCCTTGTGAAGCTCCGTTACCCCCTCTCCTGTTTCCACAATCTCACCGGAAACCTCATGTCCCTGTGTTACCGGATATTTGGTAAACGGGTGCTTCCCATGATAGACATGAATGTCAGAGCCGCAGATGCCGATATTCATGATGCGGATCAGCACCTGTCCCTCCTTCACCTCCGGAATCGGGACATCCTGAAACATGATTTCTCCCGGAGCTGTCATAACCTCCTGCAGCATAATAACTCCTCTCTCCTCCTTTCTTCAGTAAAACGTTTTATCAAAGTCTTGATTTATTGTTGCTGATGACATACGCTTTGTCAACTGCTTTGTTGATCTTTTCCGTTTTTCACATTTTAAGGGGCTGCAAATTGTACAATTTGCAGCCCCTCTGTAATGCAATGCCCTTGACATCCGCGCTTTTCTAAGGAAACGCTGATTTAATGTGAACTTCCTTTGAGAAGTACCCTAAAAGCCTATTGAAACCCGGAAAGCAT
>CAYXAN010000362.1:0-1997 GCA_964461705.1 uncultured Sarcina sp.
ATACGGACGTTCTCCCGGAAAGGTCTCCTCCGATGCCTGTTTTGCGGTGTAGGCCATCATATTGGACTGAATGATTTTCAGTTCCGCCATCGTCCCGCCTTTGCCTTCTGCACTGCACCTTGCGGTCCGGTCCTCTACGCCGTCATATTCGCAGTTGTCATTCCAGATTCCGATGGCTCCCTTTTCCAGAATCTGTTTTTTCAGAAGGCTCTTCCAGGTTTTGCGGCCTGCCTCACCGGTAAAGTCAACAAATCTTCCGGGGCCTCCCCACCATCTTCCAACGTAAGCCTGCCTGCCGTCGGCGTCCATAACCAGACCGCCGGCTGCCTCAAACTGCGGCAGGGAGGGATTCTTCTCCAGTAATCCCGGCTTTAAGTTCGGCATAACGGAAACGTGATGCTGCTTCATGGCATCGATATAGTCCTCAGGATTTGGAAACCGTTTCCTGTTCCAGTTGAATACATATCGCAGATTGTCTTCTTCCCCGGAGGAATAACCGCTTCCCATCCAGAAATTGTCGATCGGCAGATCCTGCGCCTCAAATTCCTCGATCACCCGCTCGATTTCCTTGTCGCAATCCTTTTCCAGCTCGCAATAGTACATGGTGGTCAGAGAGAATCCAAGAGACTGCTTCAGCGGCAGTGCCGGGCGGCCGGTGAGCTGTGTGTATTCATCAACCACCTGCGCAGCAGATGGGCCGTAGCACAGGAACAGGTCAATATCGCCGCCGTCTGCCTGATAATAAGCATACCTTGGCCAGTAGCCGCTGATTTCATTTCCCATGTCGAAGACGCAGTCATAGGAATTGTTGTAGAACAGCCCGACCGCCTGCTGACAACAGTCATTGGTGTAAATATAGAATGGAATGTGCTTGTAAAGAGGATCTCCCTGCTCCGGATCCAATCCGATCGAGTCCTTCGGATTCATCCGCATCCTGCGTCCCTTTTTGTCCAGCTTACCGGTCTTCTCGCCAAAGCCGTAGAAATGATCGTGTACCGGATCCATGCAGATATAGTGAGATACACGGCCAAGCTGATCCTTTTCATAGCTTCGCCCCGGGAGATCACTGCAGAGCTTACTCCCTGCCTTGTCAAATAAGGAAAAGCAACAGTCCTCCTTCCGAAGAAGCAAAATGACCTTGTCCGTGCGAAACACCAGATACCCATCCTGATCTTTTACAGGAACCGACAGCGGATCGATTCGGGTTCGTTCATCAGCAAAGAGCGTATCCAGCTCGTCCTCCCATGCCGTGGTCACCAAAGCATAGGATGCCTCGCGGAACTGCCGCTCAAAGCTGACACGGATCCGGATGATGCTGTCTGAAAGAAATACAAGCTTGACATCCGCATGATCACCGTGAAGAAGATATCCATATTCAGTTTTTTCATATGAGCTGATATTTCTGAGAATCATTTCGCGACTCCTTTTCGCCTATTCAAAGCGATAAACATCTCTCTTTCCGCTGCGCGGCTTCCATTTGTTTCCCATAAAAGAATCAGGTTTCTGCTCCTTTACAAAGGAACACCACGCGTCCGCCATCCTTGCCGCCGTCGTCTCGTCTTCTGATCCAAACGGCCGTGAGCTCCTGCGCAGAGTTTCAAAAACATACCAGATTTCTGCCGAATGATAGCTTCCCTCATACATCCCTTTCCGGTAAGCCGG
This sequence comes from uncultured Sarcina sp., assembly GCA_964461705.1. Lineage (GTDB taxonomy): Bacteria > Bacillota > Clostridia > Lachnospirales > Lachnospiraceae > CAG-791. Next base: position 1,663 of record CAYXAN010000362.1, read on the forward strand.
AGGCCTTCTCATGAACTGATATTCATATACCCTGCAGCCCAGACGGCCTGCCGCCTCCGCAAAGCGGCCTGTTCCCTCTGCCAGCCCTCCGTCCCAGAAATCATCGGCATTGTATCCCACAATATATGAAATCCGGTGAAGCCTTCCCATCTCTATACTCTGATCCGTGGAATGCTCGATGAGATGCCCGCCGATCACCGGCCAAAAGGTGAACTGCTCCCCATACCGCGCTTTGAACTGCGCTGCCGCCTCGATGATGTCGGCGGCCGGCATAGCCCGCAGCTCCTCTATGGTATGAATCCTGCTTTCTCTTAAAAAGCTCTCCCCCAGAGCCT
>CAYXAN010000363.1:0-1989 GCA_964461705.1 uncultured Sarcina sp.
CGCCGGTGCTGCCCGCAGATTCCATGACGTCGGGGTCAAAACTCCCCGAGATAAATAACTTCCTCTTCCAGCCGCACGCCGGCTGTCTCCTGTACCTTCCTGCGCACAGCCTCGATCACCCCGCGAACATCCGCCGCTGTGGCGTGATCCCTGTTGATGACAAAGCCGCAATGCTTTTCCGATACCTGGGCTCCGCCGATACGAAATCCCCGCAGTCCGGCATCCATGATAAGCTTCCCGGCAAACATTCCCTCCGGCCGCTTGAAGGTGCTGCCGGCGCTAGGATATTCCAAAGGCTGCTTGTCCTTTCTTCGGGCCGCAAAATCCTGCATTTTGGCAAGAATCTGTTCCGGGCTTTCCGGTTTCAGCTCCATGCGGCAGCTCAGCGCAATGGCAGGGATCTCCTTCAGCAGGCTATGCCGGTAGGAAAATTTCATTTTCCCGGCCGGCACGGTTCTCACCCTTCCCTCCTGCAGGAGGGTGACCTCCTTTACCACCAGATCCATACTGCCGTCATAGGCCCCCGCGTTCATCACCAGGGCTCCGCCGATCGAGCCCGGAATTCCGGAGGCAAATTCCAATCCCGCAAGACCATGCTCCCTGGCAGTCTGCGCAGCCTGCGCCAGAGAGGCTCCCGCCTGGGCGGTAATACAGCTCTCCTCTGCAGAAATCTCATTCATACCGTCCATGGAAATCACGCAGCCGCGGAAGCCCCCGTCGCCCACCAGAAGATTGGAGCCGCGCCCCAAAAGATACCAGGGCTCCGACTCCTCCTGCAGACAGGCAAGCACGGCCTGCAGCTCCTCCGTGTTCCCTACGGTGACATAATAATCCGCCGGTCCGCCAATGCGAAACGTCGTGTGCAGCGCCAGCGGCTCCTGCACCTTCACCCGCTCCGCTCCCAATATCCGTGTCAATCGAGTTCTGTCCACAAATAACCATCCCTTTCGCTGCTATCGAGCGCTCCGAGTCCACGCGAGGAGAAACTCGCGAAGGCGATTTCTCCGATGCCTGCGAGAAAAATTGCTTGGGCAATTTTTCGACGCAGCGAGTGAAGCCCCGCAGGGGCTCACTCGGAAGAAGGAGGAGCGCTATCAAGCGCTCCGAGTTCACTCATCCTCACTCTCATGTCTGTGAATGAGTGCATTCTGTACACGGTTGTACAGCTCCTGTGCCGCATTGTAGCCCATCTTCTTCTGCCGATGATTGACAGCCGCCGACTCGCATATAATGGCCAGATTCCGTCCGGGGCGAATCGGGATCCTATGGCATACCACGGAGTTTCCGAGATATTCCGTGTACTCCTCCTCCAGTCCCAGACGATCGTACTCCTTGTCCTTGTCCCACTCCTCCAGCTGAATCACCACATCAATGTTCTGTGTGTCACGGACACTGGAGACACCGAACAGCGTCTTCACGTCGATGATCCCGATTCCCCTCAGCTCAATGAAATGCTTGGTGATGTCCGGTGCCGAGCCCACCAGCGTCTCCTCCGATACCTTTCGGATCTCCACCACATCGTCACTGACCAGACGATGTCCTCTTTTGATCAGCTCCAGCGCCGCCTCCGACTTGCCGATTCCGCTTTCTCCCGTGATCAGCACACCCTCGCCGTACACATCCACCAGCACCCCGTGAATGGAAATGCAGGGAGCCAGCCGCACATTCATCCAGCGGATCAGCTCTGCCATAAATACAGAGGTGGATTGCTTGGTCTGCAAAACCGGCACCTGATACTGCATTGCATATTTCATGAAGATTTCATCCGGCTGCAGCTCCCGGCAGAAAATGAAGCACGGACAGCCCATGGCAAAAAGCTGACCGTAGATCTCCTCCTTGCGCGCCGGCTCCATGTAAGACATATAGGAATATTCCACAAATCCGATGATCTGAATCCGCACCGCATCGAAATGCTCAAAATATCCCGTCAGCTGCACGGCCGGCCGATTGATGTCCGGCTGCTTGATCTTGATCTTTGTAATATCGATA
>CAYXAN010000364.1:0-1949 GCA_964461705.1 uncultured Sarcina sp.
GAGAGATGTCTATGTTCTCTGTTGTATTGCTGGATGATGAGTCCCTGATTGTGGACAGTCTGAAGCATCTTCTTCCGTGGAATGAGCTGGAATGTGAGATCGTCGGGGATGCACAAAACGGAACAGATGGGCTCGCCCTGATTGAGAGGCTGTCACCGGATCTTGTGATCTCCGACATTGTCATGCCGGGCATTTCGGGCCTTGAAATCGCAGGATACTGCGCGGAGCATGGAATCGAAATTGTGATCATCTCTGCCTACAATGATTTCTCCTATGCGCAGGAGGCCATGAAGCTTGGCGTGCGAAGTTATGTGCTGAAGCCGATTTCCAAACGGGAGCTTTTGGAGGCGGTGCAGCATGGCATACAGACAATCAGAGACCGACGGAAGGCGGAAAGAGAAGAGGCATGGGCGCAGCAAACCGGCACATTGGCCACGTCAAGCCTCCTGTTTCGTGTGGCATGCTATGACTGTGCCCTGAGTGAAGAGGAAAAGAACATGCTCCGGCAGATGAACCGGTTTCATTTCGGAATGGTTGCCGGCATCTGCTTCTATAATCTTGAGGATTCTGCAGGCTATCAGGAGCTTGCCAATCGTATGCGGACGCAGATTGCATCGGCATTGCCCGATGAGCAGCTGATATGGGGCAATGCGTCGGATTCGCTGACATTTATCTGCAGCTCTTCCCGTTCGAAGGACACGCCCGGAGAATTTCGGCAGGGTGTCACGGATCGCCTGTTGCATCTGCTGCGTCGGTTTTCCGAAGACACGGGCTGTATTGCCATCGGAAGCCTCAGCGATATTTTTGCGGATTTTTCGGCACTGCATGAGGCATTCCTGCAATGCATGAATCGACTGCAGTATGGATTTTTCGAAGATCATCCGCAGCTGTACACGGAGGATCGGACACAGAGTGTGTCGGATTCGGAATATGACACAAAGCTGCTGCTGCATCATCTGCGGCACGGAAATGAACAGGAATGGAATGTAGCGTTTCAGGGCTGGAGGGAAAGCCTCGCTGCGGCTCAAAACCGCAGTGAGGCGGTGTATGAAATTCGGCGGTTATACCGGGATGCTACGATTGCCGCATCCTCCATCGGGATGTCTCAAAAGCCGTCAGCAAATCTGAACTCGAAAAGGCAGAACGAAAATTTCAGCAGCATGGCCTCCAGCCTGAAGCAGTATATGCTGGAGATCTGCAGATATTCGCTTCAGACCATGAACACGATGGGGCGGATCAAGGCGATCATTGAGAATCAGTATTCCGATGTCAATTTGAACCTGAACACCGTATCCGAGAGGCTGCAGATGAATCCGGCCTATGTCAGCCGGATGTTCAAGAAGGAATATGGAGATAATTTCTCCAATTATCTGTCCAATATCCGGATGGAAAAGGCCTGCTTCTTCCTGACGACAACGAACAGCAAGATCAAGGATATCGCCAGCCAGGTGGGCTATGACGATGAGCATTATTTCAGTCTCGTTTTTCGAAAACAGACGGGAATGACACCGTCGCAGTACCGCACCGAGCATCGCAAGGGGTAAAATCCGGCTGCGGAAATGCCTCTGTTCCTGCGCTTTCGGAAATATCGCTGGATCAGGAAGCTGGAGTGAGAACGAACGCCGCGGGAAAGGGACAGGAAAGCGCGGAGCAGTGGAGATGGTTCAAAAGTAAGGGCGTGTGAAAAGCTTTTGCTTTTCACACGCCCTTCTGAAAAGTTCCGTAGGGAAACGCTGATGAAGGCGTTTCCTTAGAGCAATTCTTATCAGAACTTGCCCTGTGCGGCAGCCAGCTCGACGGAAACCGCGGTGGAAACCGTTGCGCCGACCATCGGGTTGTTGCCCATTCCGATCAGGCCCATCATTTCCACGTGGGCCGGAACGGAGGAGGAGCCTGCAAACTGTGCATCGCTGTGCATACGGCCAAGGGTATCGGTGAAGCCTTAGGAA
>CAYXAN010000365.1:0-1938 GCA_964461705.1 uncultured Sarcina sp.
CGCAGGATCGGCATGGGACAACAAAAAGGAAGCAGGAAAGCACAGTCGGGGCAGATGTCAGCAATCCGCAGACCTCTGCTTTTTGATGTGGAGCAAGGCGAAGCCGTGCGCTATGCAAACAGGGAATCGGCGTAGCGCACGGAGGCCATGGCATCCTTTCCGTAGAAATCCGCGCCGATGGCATCGGCGTATTCCTGCGTCATGACGGCGCCGCCCACCATGACGCGGCAGTCCGGCTTCCTGCGGCGCAGCTGGCGGATGGTTTCCTCCATGCTGACCACGGTGGTGGTCATCAGGGCGGAAAGTCCGACCAGCGTAACGTCTTCCCGAAGGGCCGTTTCCACAATGGTTTCCGGAGGCACATCCTTTCCCAGATCAATCACATCATAGCCATAATTTTCCAGCATGACCTTTACAATGTTCTTGCCGATATCGTGGATGTCACCCTTTACGGTGGCAAGAATCACCTTGGCCTTGATTTTCTGCGGCTGTCCTGCCATGGACTCCTTGATGACGGCAAAGGCAGCCTTGGCGGCCTCCGCGCTCATCAGAAGCTGCGGCAGGAAAACGGTGCCCTTTTCAAAGCCCTGTCCCACCACATCCAGTGCGGGAATCAGCTCCTCGTTGATCAGCTCGAGGCCGGAGCGTGTGGTCAGTCCCTCTGCCGTTGCCGCAGCGGCCGTCTCCTTCATGCCTCGCTCGATGGCGTGATAAAGCGGGCGGCCGGAGGCCGGAGAGCCGCAGCCTTCGGGAGCCGTTGAAGGGACGCCCCCGGAGCCTTCGCCTGTCACCGCACTGCCGGCTGCAGAACCTTCGCCTGTCATCGCACTGCCGGCAGCAGGTACCGCGCCCGCAGGTGCCGTATTGCCGAAGCCTTCGCCCGCAGCGGCCGTTCCCCTTCCGCGTTTTGCCGCAGGGACGTAATCATGATAGGCATCGATGTATTCCATGCATTGAGGATCCTGGTTCAGCAGGGCAAGGCTCGTGCGGTAGGCCTGCATCATCGGCTCATTCCCCGGATTGATGATGGCACAGGAAAGGCCCTCGAGCATGGCCATGGTCAGGAAGTGGGCATTGACCAGCTCCCTTGCCGGCAGTCCGAAGGAAATGTTGGAGACACCAAGGATCGTGTGTCCCTGCAGCTCCTCCCGCACGCGGCGCAGCGTTTCAAGGGTTGTCAGGGCGCCCTTGCCGTCAGAGGAAATGGTCATGCACAGACCGTCAATGACAAGATCCTCGCGAGGAATCCCGTAGCCCTCGGCTGCGGCATAGATTCTGCGTGCAATGGCAAGACGCCCCTCCGGTGTCTGTGGAATCCCGGCTTCGTCCAGTGCAAGGCACACCAGAACGCCGCCGTAGCGGGCGACCAACGGCATGACGGCTTCGATATTCTCGGCTTTTCCGTTGACGGAGTTGATCATGGGCTTTCCGTTGTAGCAGCGAAGAGCCCGCTCCAGAGCCTCTGTGTTTGTGGTGTCGATCTGCAGCGGAAGGCCGGTGACACCCTGCAGACGCTTTACGACGGCTTCCATCATGGCGGGCTCATCGATTTCCGGAAGTCCCACATTGACATCCAGAATATGTGCGCCGGCATCCTCCTGATTCAATCCCTCCTGCAGAATGTAGGGAAGGTCGTTTTCACGAAGAGCCTGCTTAAAGCGTTTCTTTCCGGTGGGATTGATCCTTTCGCCGATGATGACGCAGCGCGGGCCGATCTCCACAGCCTGCGAAAAGCTGGTGACCACCGTCCGATGCTTGGGAACCGGCGGCCGGAACGGCAGCTTCCTCAGGGCGGCGATTTCCTGACGGATATGCTCAAAGGTGGTGCCGCAGCAGCCGCCCGCCACCTGAATGCCGAGCCCTGCCAGCTCGGTCATGGACGCGGCAAAATCCTCCGGAGACACGTCAAATACGGTTTTGCCGTTTTCCTCCCGGGGA
>CAYXAN010000366.1:0-1938 GCA_964461705.1 uncultured Sarcina sp.
GACGCTGATTGCCCCTGCCGATTGACCGATCAAGGTGATTTTTGCCGGATCTCCCCCGAATGCGGCGATGTTCCTGCGAATCCATTGAAGCGCTGCCAGCTGATCCAGCGTCCCATAGTTTCCGCAGCGTCCTCCCTGCTCCCTCGCAAGCTCCGGATGACAGAAAAATCCGAAAATACCAACCCGGTATTCCACGCTCACCAGGATCACTCCCCGCCTGCAGAAGCCTTCTCCGTCAATCTCGATCTCCGTTCCGTAGCCCTTTTCAAACGCACCGCCGTGAATCCAGACCGCCACCGGCAGCTTCTCATCCGCACTCCTTGCAGGTGTCCAGACATGCAGGTGCAGACAGTCCTCCGAAAAGGGCGGGAGGAAGTTCGGGGCAAAGTAGAACTCCATTCCCACAGCGGATGCCGCATCCGGATCCTTCATCCAGGGTCTGGAGCAAACCGACTCGGCATTCCGGATCCCATCATAGTGCTGCGGCTTCCCCGGCGGAGCAAATCGTCCTTTCCCGACAGGCGGCGCAGCATAAGGGACAGAATAAAACACCGAATATCCCTCCCTTTGGGAGCCCTTCAGCGTTCCCTCCTCCACATCGACATATTGCATCCCGGCACTCATCCCCTCACTCCTTCAATCCGGAGGTTGCAATTCCCTGTACAAACTGCCTCTGGAAAATAATGAAAATGATCAGCATGGGAATCATCGTAATCACCGACATCGCCAGCAGGCTGTTCCAGTCTACGGAATAGACTCCTGCAAAGGTCTGCAGCGCCAGCTGCACCGTATACTTGCCGGAATCCCGCAGAACAATCAACGGCCACATATAATCATTCCAGCGCCACATGAAGTTGAAAATAGCCAGCACACTGATGATCGGCTTTGCCAAAGGAACCATGATGCGCGTCATGATCTGGGCCTCTCCTGCTCCGTCGATCCGGGCTGCCTCCATCAGTTCATCCGGGACGGCAAGGAAATACTGCCGGACGATGAACACTCCGGTCGGCGTCGCCGCCGGCGGGATGATGATGCCAAGAAGGCTGTTGTACAATCCGAAGAATTTGACGACCTGAAAAATCGGGATCATCAGCACCTCCAGCGGCAGCATCAGCGTTGAAATAAAGAAAAGAAAGATTCCGTCCCTGCCCTTAAAGCGATACTTGGCAAAGGCATATCCTGCCATGAAGTTGATGACAATCGCAAAGAGTGTGGAGGATATTGCCACAATGCCGCTGTTCTTAAAATAGAGAACAAAATTCCCCTTCCGGAAGGCATACACATAATTTTCCAAGGTCGCGTGCTTCGGGAAAAGGGTCGGCGGCCAGGCAAATATTTCATTTCCGCCCTTAAAGGACGAGATCAGCACCCAGGCAATCGGAAACAGGATCAAAAGGCTGACAAGAAGTGCAATTACAAACAGAACCGCTCTCTGTGTTTTGTGTTTAGTCATTGATCGCACCTCCCCCGTTGCTGGCCCTGAACTGAAGCACGGTGAAGACCGCAAGAATTACCATGAGCACGATGGATTCTGTGCAGGCATATCCCATATTGGTCTGTGAAAATGCCGTTTCATAAACATACTGAACAACAAATTTGGTGGCGCTGGCCGGGCCGCCTCCTGTCAGCGAAATCACAAGTCCGTAGGCCTTGAACAGATTCAGGAATCCCAGCATCATCACCAGAAAAATCGTGGGACGGATCAAGGGAATCGTGATGCGAAAGAAGCTCTGAACCGGACTGCTTCCGTCAACCTTTGCGGCCTCATAATAGGAAAGAGGGATCGAGTTCAGTCCGGACATAAACATGATCATGTAGTAGCCGGCGCAGTTCCACACTGTGGCAATGATCACCACCGCCAGGGCATGCCGCGCATCCATCAGCCACTCCACCTTTCCGTGTCCGAAAAGTTCCAGAATGTAATTGATGATTCCGGTG
>CAYXAN010000367.1:0-1932 GCA_964461705.1 uncultured Sarcina sp.
CTGCGGTATGAAATGACGCGGCTTGCCGTCATGGAAAATCCTTCCTTTGAGGCATCGGACATGGAGATCAAACGGGCGGGCAACAGCTATACGGCGGAGACACTGCAGCAGCTTCGAAGGGAGCGTCCGAAGGAGGAACTGTATTTCATCGTCGGTTCGGATACGCTGGTGCTCATGAGCCTGTGGAAGGATCCGCAGGTAATCTTTGATTCCTGCATTGTTCTGGTGGAGACCCGGGAGGATGCGGTGTCGGATGAGGGACTGCGCGGTGAAATACGCGCGTTGAAGGACAGGTTTCATGCGAACATACAGATGATCCCCAGAAGAAACATTGAAATTTCCTCCACAGAGATCCGAGACCGGGTACAAAGAGGCGCTTCCATCCGCTATCTGGTTCCGCCTGCGGTGGAGGATTTCATTTACCGACATGGATTGTATGTGATGCCGGGGGCGAAGGGTCCAACACTTCGGTGAGAGCTTGCTTTCGCAGGGAGGATTGACCTTCCGTGACGATAGAATCCGGCAGGAGCAGGTGAGGGTACATGGCAAAGCCAGATAAGGAACGGCTGGATTTGATCCGGGCCGTACAAAAGGAACTGAAATATGCAAGATTTATCCACACCATGGGAGTTGCCGTCACAGCGGCCTCTTTGGCAGAGCGCTACGGCGAGGATATGAGGCAGGCGGAAACGGCTGGCATCCTCCATGACTGTGCCAAGTACATGGATGTGGAGAAGATGGAAAATATATGCCGTAAGCACGGACTGGAGCTGTCAGAGGTGGAGTGCGGGAATACGGCGCTTCTCCATTCCAAGGCCGGAAGCATTCTGGCAAAGACCAGATACGGCATTTCGGATCCGGCAATCTGTTCCGCCATCCGCTATCACACCACCGGGCGGCCGGCGATGACAAGGCTGGAGAAGATCATTTTCGTAGCGGATTATATCGAGCCGGGGCGGGATCAGGCACCGCATCTGGAGAAAATCCGAAGGGCGGCATTTCAGGATCTGGATCTGGCGCTGTGCATGATTCTGAAGGATACGCTGGAATTTCTGCAGGGGAGCGGAAAGAGGATTGATCCCATGACGCAGGAAACGTATGATTACTATAAGGAACAGATTCAGCAATATGACCGGGAATAAGGAGTGCGAGTATGGAAAAAGTTACCGCTGCAGAGGCTGCTAAGCTTGCTATCGAAGCCATGGAGGAAAAGAAGGCCGAGGACATTCGTGTCATTGACATCAGTACGGTATCGGTTCTTGGCGATTACTTCATCATTGCCAACGGAACCAACCGCTCACAGATTCAGGCATTGGCGGATAACGTTCAGGAAAAGCTGGCGAAGGCCGGCTACCTTTGCAAACAGGTGGAGGGATATCAGACCGCAAACTGGGTGCTGCTCGATTTTGGAGATATCATCGTACACATCTTCGATGCACAAAACCGGCGCCTGTATGATCTGGAGCGCATCTGGAGGGACGGAAGACAGGTGGATCCTGCTGAGATATAGTTTGCGGTTTCTGTTTCAACGACAATTCGGACACCAGTGGGGGTTCATATGGCGCCATTTGGAGTATCTGTTTAGCACCCCATCTCGAATTTGCGTTGCAAATCCTCGATGTGGCTGGCCGGAGGGGCTACGCCCCTTGGCCACCTGTCAATTTCAATCATGCATATGTCCGCAAGCGGCCAATGCATGTTGAAATCGCCAGGTGCTAAACAGATACCATTTGGAGAAAAATAATCCTTGCAATCAGCGAAAGCTTCTGTCATCATCAATATAAGATGGTTCACTTACCAAAAGCAAAACTGTTTGCAAAGAGGACTTGACAAGCATGAAGCCGAACCCCGTACTTAACAAGACAAGACAAGACGGAACAGGACATAACGGGTTAAACCTGTCCCTTTGTGCTGTTCACAAAAACAAACATA
>CAYXAN010000368.1:0-1928 GCA_964461705.1 uncultured Sarcina sp.
TCCTGCTTCCAGTCAAAATCCCGCAGAAAGTCCTCTGTGAAGCGTGTGACCGCAATCTGGAACATGTTGATGTCCGGACTGATGTCCGCCAGCACCCCCTCCACATGCGCCAGTCCCCGGCAGAGCATGGTGACGCCGTGGGGCAGACTGATGCCGTTGTCCTTCATGATCTCCATGAGCTCCATCAAAACCTCTGCCACGTCAATGCTTCCCATGGAGGCTGAGCCGTAATCGTCCAGAAATTTCCGAAGATCCTGCCAAAGCTTCGCACGGTCCGGCTTGCCGCGGAATTCCCCGATTTCCAGCACGGCGCTTTCGACCATATTGACATCATGGAGGGCAATTCCCTTAACGCCCTTTGCCATCACCTTGCGGTCCTTTTCAGACAGGCGTCCCATCATTCCCATGTCAATCCAGACAATCTTTCCTCCTGCAACCTTCACGTTTCCTGGATGAGGATCCGCGTGGAAAAAGCCGTCATCCATCACCTGCTTGATAAAGTTGTTGACATACTTGGTCCCGATCTCATGCAGATCGTATCCGTTCGCCTCCAGAACCTCCCGGTCGTTGATCGAGGTTCCGTCCACATATTCCATCACAAGAACCCGGCTTGTCGTATATTCATGGTACAGCTTGGGGCAGGTGACGTAGACAATCCCCTTGTTGTTCCTGGCAAACTCCTCCATGTTGGCCGCTTCCTTCAGGAAGTCCATTTCCTCCTGTGCCACACTCCAGAGCTCATCCAGCACCATGTTGAGATCCACCAGATTCTTAAGATCCCCCACCGGCGGCATCAGCCGCACCAGACTGTGCAGGAGGCTGATGTCCCTTGCCATGACGTCATAGATTCCCTTCCTTTGGACCTTGACAACGACATCCTCCCCCGTCTGCAGCACTGCTTTGTGTACCTGGGCGATGGAGGCGGAGCCAAGCGGCTTCGGATCAATGGAGGCGAAAATTTCATGCCAGTCCCTCCGGTAGGACCGGACAATCACCTCCTCCACCACCTCGAAGGGCATGGGCGTTACCTCGGAATTCAGCTTCAGCAGCTCATCGCAATACCGCTTCGGCAGGATGTCCGAATGAAGGGACGCAATCTGTCCCAGCTTGATATAGGTGGGTCCAAGCTCCTCCAGAATGGTTCGGAACTTCTCCGGGGTGACGCCTCTTGTGATATGGTTTCTGGCCAGCACCTGACGAATCTCGCCAAGGCGGGATCGATTGTCCTGCGCTGCCTCTTTTTTAAGCTGCCTTTCTGTCATTTCTCTCAACCCTCGAATCAGAAAAAGGGCCGCAGATTGCTCTGTGACCCTTCTCGTTCCGTAATGCTGTCGCTGCGCAACGTTGTCCGCACGATGACGTTATTCCGCCGCTGCCTCTTCCGCCGGCGCCTCTTTTTTCGCTTCCTCAGCAGAAGCCTCGGCATTCGCAATCAGCTCCTTCAGCTTTGCCAGATCCTCTGCCGTGAGGCCGGAAACCAGATCCGAGAGATTTCTGTTCTTCTTCTCCTCGTCTGCCTTCTTCCTCTTTTCCTCTGCGTTGTGACGCAGCTCCTGGTTCAGCTCCTTTCCCTGCTCCACCGTCAGCTCGCCCTTTTTCACAAGATCCCCAAGGATCTCCCCAGACTTCTCAACAGATGTTGCAGCAGCGCCGATTCCGATTAAGAAAAATTTCTTGATGCCATCACCCAGTTCCATACTAACCTCCATTCTGCGCACGCACACTGCCTTTATCAAACAGCCTCCCACATGTGCCCCTGCTCAGCATTTCCAACAAATCAGCCACTTCCATTCCTCGCTGATCTGTATAAACCTTACAAGCATTATAGCATATCCCATCACTATGCAGTGCCACAAATTGCAGAAATTGTGACTCGCAGCAATGGCTTCCTCGCCTGTCTGCGATGGGCCACAGAGATGTCTGCTTTT
>CAYXAN010000369.1:0-1919 GCA_964461705.1 uncultured Sarcina sp.
TAGGATTCAAAAGGGGTCTGCACAGCCTGCTCCGTGGACTTGGCCTCCTTGCCGGACAGATGCTCCATGTCGATGATGTTGTTGTTGAACATTTGAAAATACACATCATAAATGGGAATCATGATGTCTGAATTGTCATCGTCCTCTCCCTTTTCGTAGGTTTTGGCATCAATGATGCGGCTGTAGACGATATCGGCAAGCTTGCGCTCCAGAATATCCTGAGCGGCTATCTGCAGGTCATGGTCAATGGTAAGGTACACATCATCTCCTGCCACGGGCGCAACATAGCCGCTGGTTTCCAGCTCGTTTCCCATGTTGTCAACGTAGACGATCTCGTAGCCCTTTGTTCCCTGCAGACTGGTTTCCAGTGCAGACTCGATACCGGATTTTCCCACTACGTCATTGCTGGTGTAATCCGGGTTTTCCTCCTTCAGCTCCTGAAGCTCCTCGGAGCTGATCTTTCCGGTATAGCCAAGAATCTGTGCAAAATACTCGCTGTCGTTGTACCGGCGGCGGGTATCATCGGAGATATCCACACCCTCCAATGCGTCCTTGTTCTCAAGAATGGCGGCAACCGTTTTGTCCGAGACATTTTCTGCAACGGTGGCTGCGATGTACTTCTGATAGCTGTTCAGATTCAGAAGATAACGGATGGTTACGATCTGCAGCAGGCGGCCGGGGTCATAGCCCTTTCCCGGGACAAATTCGCTTGTCTCATCGGAAGGATCCATTCGCTCACCGATACGGAAGCGGCCGGAGGAGCACAGATATCCGATCAGCTCATCCGCAGTTGCACCTGCCTCTTCATCGGTCAGGTCACTGATGCTTGCGTGTCCGTAGACGTCCGCCAGAAAACGGGACAGCGAAACGCCGGAAACCGTGTACTCATAGTGACCGGTTTCCGCATTGTAGGTCACGTCAAAATCTGTTGTAACGGAATCTCCGTTCTTTTCCACAATGTCAATGACCTTTTCAATGGTGTCATTCAGCTCCTGACTGTGGGCACTGGAGGATTCCCCCAGATCGTTCATTGTAACGGAATAGGACAGCTCGTTATACGCAAGAAGCGTTCCGTTCCGGTCGTATATTTTCCCCCGGGTGGAGGCAATGGTAACCTCTCTGCGGATGCGCAGACGGAAATTTGCGAGGTAGGTCTCGCCGTTGACGATCTGCAGGACAAACAGACGGTAAATCAGTCCGACGGCAATGCCGATGACGGCTGCGGACATAATCAAGGTGCGCAGGTTGATTTTCTTGAAAAAATCCGCCTGGAAAAAGCCCTTGATATTCTCGACAATTCGCAACAAAATTTCAAACATTCTGCTTTTGCTCCAGCTCCTGCAACAAAGCACTCTGACGTTTTTCTCTCATAAACCGGTCATACAGAACCCGGAGAACGGGATATAAAAAAACAGCTGCGATGATGGTATAGATCATCTCCGGCAGCATTCGTTTTGTTAAGAAGGTACGGAAAAACAGGCGGTTACGCAGCATGAACATAAATACATACATAAGCAGACCGCTGATCAGGTCGCAAACGGCAATCAGCGACAGAGGGAAGGCCAGATCCTCCACATACAGAACCTTTTGAAATTTGCCGGACAGGAAGCCGACAGCTGCATATACGCCTGCACGGAAACCGATTAAGGGACCAAAGCATATATCACCCAAAAGGCCGCAGACAAATCCGATGGCCAGCCCCTTTCGATCACCGAACATGAATCCGTAGGAGGCTGTCACAACGATCAGCAGATTCGGTGAAATCCCCTGCAGTGCCACAAAGGGAAGCACAGAGGTTTGCAGAACCAGACAGCACAATATGATCACAAAAAGCATTGCAGCGGTTCGAAGTTTTTTCATTCGTCTTCTTCATCTACAGTCTGCTTGACCTCCTGAATGACCAGTACGGTATCCAGTCG
>CAYXAN010000370.1:0-1905 GCA_964461705.1 uncultured Sarcina sp.
TCCTTTACTGCAGCGCATCAGCGAAAATCATATGCACTGCCACTTTTTGTAGGGACACCGCCCGTTTTTCTTAGCTGCCCTCAGCTCCACATAGCAGCCGCATGCATTGCAGGTTCCCTGAGACAAATATTCACATTCCATGCAGACAGACAGGCGCCTTCGGTATTCCGCATCCGTCGTTTTCTCCTTCCGATCCATCATCTGCAGCAGACGTTCAATATCCTCGCGATATCTGGCCGGATCCAGCTCCTCCAGAAGACAGCGAATACAATGCTCCTTCATCACGGATGCGCTCATTGAATGCTGAGCTTTGCCACCGAGCATGCAGGCAGCGTAAACGTGCAGCCTCTTTCGGTGAGCTCGATTCCCGTCAGCTCCTTTTCCGTCACCGCATCCGGCTCCTCAAAGGTATTGTGCGCATGCATCTCTTCCGTGACGATGCGTCCCTTCACCGATGCCGGTGTCTTGTCCGCAAATTCCAGTACCACAGGATAGCTCTTATCCGCATCCATATTGGCAATGGTGACAGTCGTGATTCCGTCCTTTTCGGATACGGATTCCGACAATGCCGGGATGGGGTGCGCCTCGCTGCCGCTTTCTTTGTTCTCCATGATAACGGAATCCAGAAGCTCTGCATCCTGATGGTCCTTGTACATGTGGAACACATGATAGGTCGGGGTCAGAATCATCTTCTCTCCGTCGGTCAGGATGACAGACTGAAGCACATTGATCATCTGAGCCACGCAGGCGAGCCTCACACGGTCGCAATGCTGGTTGAAGATGTTGAGTGTAACGCCGGCAATCAGCGCATCCCGCATGGTGTTCTGCTGATACAAAAAGCCCGGATTGGTGCCCGGCTCGACATCATACCAGCCGCCCCATTCGTCAAAGGAAAAGCCGATCTTCTTCTGGGGATCATAGGTGTCAAGAATGTCTCCGTGGAGTTTGAGCAGGTCCTCGGTATACAGGGCCTTCTCCATCGTCTGATAGTACATATCCTTGGTGAATTCCGTCGCAGAGCCCTTGCTGTCCCATCCGCCCGGATGCACGTAGTAATGAATACTGATCAGATCCATGAAGCCGTGGAAGGCAGAGCCCGCCGGCTCGGCAAAGCAGGTCTCCAGGACCTTTTTTGTCCAGTTGGTGTCCGCAACATTCGGCCCGCCGCACACCTTCAGAAAGGGCTTATCCGGATGGTACTGACGGCAGTAGGTCTGATATCTTCGATACAGATTGGCATAATATTCCGGCGTCATATTGCCGCCGCAGCCCCAGTTCTCATTTCCGATGCCAAAATAGTCCACGCGCCAGGGCGACTCATGCCCGTTTGCCTTGCGCAGCTCCGTCATCGGGGAGACGCCGTCAAAGGTCATGTATTCGATCCACTCCGACATTTCCTGCACCGTGCCGGAGCCGAGATTTCCATTGATATAGGTCTTGCAGCCCAGCTGTCTTGCCAGCTCAAAATACTCATGCGTGCCGAAGCTGTTGTCCTCGAGTACCCCGCCCCAATGGGTATTGATCATCTTTTTGCGGCCTTCCTTCGGACCGATCCCATCCTTCCAGTGATACTCGTCGGCAAAGCAGCCGCCCGGCCAGCGAAGGAGCGGCACCTTCATTTCCTTTAAGGCCTTCACGACATCCGTCCGCATTCCATTGACATTTTCAATTCCGGAATCGGGGCGAACGTACAGCCCCTCGTAAATTCCCCGTCCCAGATGCTCGGAAAACTGTCCCTGAATTTCCGGATTGATATGCCCCTTCTTCTTATTCTCGTTGATAAATATTTTGGCCATCGCATCCATCCCCCCTTTGCCATTGTGCTGCCGTTTCTGCTCACAATATACAATTCGCTCCGGCGACTGTCAATCTACCAAACCTGCGGTCTGGCCTCCAGCAGACATG
>CAYXAN010000371.1:0-1903 GCA_964461705.1 uncultured Sarcina sp.
GGACAAACGGTTTTCAAGACCGCCTCGTTATGACCGCTTCGATACCTCTCCATATTGAATTCTTTATTATCTCTCTGCGTCCCGGCCGCTCGCCGAACGCAAGGAATATATTATCAAACAGGTATCTTTCTGTCAAACATAAATTTTGCATAAATTACGTTTTGCTTTTACTATACTTTTTATGAGATATTCTTACCGCTTCCGTTATTTTGATGATTCAACGCGTTGCAGTGTGTGTGTGCACACCTCTCTCATATCCGATATAATTCGGTGTGTTCTGCGCGTTTTCCGTTCGCGTGCTTCCGGCATTCCGGCAGGGCACCGCCTCTTCGGAATCGTCCCGGGACAGTACATATGCATTGGGGGAAAAGCCGTTTGTCCCCATGATACCCAGGTTTCAGGATCAACGCTCTTTGCGGGAGCAAGCTCTCATCGGAGCGCTCGGCTTTTTGACCTTTGTATCCACACATCTATTTATGAGGGAAAAGGAAGACAACATTATGAATCAACGTGATAGCTTCGGCTCAAGAATCGGCTTCATCCTGGTCAGTGCAGGTTGTGCCATCGGTATTGGAAATGTATGGAAATTCCCCTATGTAGCAGGTGCAAATGGGGGCGCTATTTTTGTTTTATTCTATCTGCTCTTTCTTATCATAATGGGAATCCCCGTCATGACCATGGAGCTAGCCGTCGGTCGTGCCAGCCGCAAAAGTGCCGTTCAGGCATACAAGACGCTGGAGCCCAAGGGCTCTTTTTGGCATATCCACGGCTGGTTCTGCATTGCAGGCTGCGCTCTCCTTATGTTTTACTACACCACCGTGTCCGGCTGGATGCTGGACTACGCCGTTAAATTCGCCTCAGGAGCCTTCGAGGGCCTTAGCAGTGAACAGACAGCAGATGTCTTTACCTCCATGCTCGGAAATCCCGTCGAGATGCTGATCTATATGCTGATCACCGTAATCGCGGGTCTTCTTGTATGTGCCGGCAGTGTACAGGGACGGCTCGAGAAGGTAACAAAGGTTATGATGATCTGCCTTCTGGCTTTGATCATCGTTCTCGGCATTCACAGTCTGTTCCTTCCCGGGGCGCGGGAGGGCATTTCCTTCTACCTTCTGCCGGACTTTCAGAAGGCTGCGGAAATCGGCATTCCCAACATCATTGTCGCCGCTATGAATCAGTCCTTTTTCACCTTAAGCCTCGGCATCGCCGCGCTGGAAATCTTCGGAAGCTATATGTCCAGGGACAATACTCTGGCAGGTGAATCCCTCCGCATCTGCGCATTGGATACCTTTGTGGCCCTGATGTCCGGCCTCATCATCTTCCCTGCCTGCTTTTCCTACGACATCAGTCCGGATCAGGGACCCTCGTTAATCTTCATCACTCTGCCGCAGGTATTCCTGAATATGCCCGGCGGGCGGATCTGGGGTACTCTCTTTTTCATCTTCATGACCTTTGCCAGCTTTTCCACGGTAACCGCTGTGTTTGAAAACCTGATTGCCGCTCCCATGGACAACTGGGGCTGGTCCCGCAGGAAATCGGTGCTGGTTCACGTCCCGATCCTCATCCTGTTCAGCATCCCCTGTGTTCTTGGCTATAATGTGTGGAGCAATCTTCACCTTATCGGGGGAAGAGATGTTCTGGACAGTGAGGACTTTCTTGTCAGCAATCTTCTGCTGCCCGCAGGTTCCCTTGTTTTCCTGCTTTTCTGTGTCACCCGATTTGGCTGGGGATTTGACAATTACCTCAAGGAGGCCAACACCGGTACCGGATTCAAGCTTTCACCGAAGCTCAAAAATTACTTCCGTTTCGTGCTTCCCCTACTGATCCTGGTAATCCTGATACGGGGATTGATTTAATCCGCGCAGCTTCCGGCCCTGGCAGTTTCAATTGGAATCAGCTGCCT
>CAYXAN010000372.1:0-1900 GCA_964461705.1 uncultured Sarcina sp.
CGCTGCACATCTTGTAGCGCTCACCCATAAGGACATTCATCACGGCCTGTGTCCCGACGATCTGTGAGGAAGGAGTCACCAGCGGCGGCTCACCCAGATCCTTACGTACGCGCGGCACTTCCTCCAGAACCTCGTTGAGCTTATCGCCCTTGCCCTGGTCGTTGAGCTGCTTGATCATGTTGGACAGCATACCGCCGGGTACCTGATACAGCATCGTGCGGATGTTGACGCCGAGAACCTTCGTGGACAGAAGGCCGTTCTCGATGCACTCCTCGCGATAAGGAGTAAAGTAATCGGAAACCTCCTTCAGAAGCTTCTGGTCCAGACCGGTGTCATAGGGAGTTCCGCGGAACGCCTCTACCATAACATCGGTAGAAGGCTGAGATGTTCCCAATGCAAACGGTGTCGTCGCACAGTCAATGATATCGACGCCTGCCTCAGCCGCCTTCAGATATGTCATGGAGGCTACGCCGGAGGTGTAATGCGTATGCAGATCAATCGGCAGAGAGGATCCCTTCTTGAGTGCGGTAATCAGCTCGTATGCATCGAAAGGACGCAGCAGACCGGACATATCCTTGATGCAGATGGAATCTGCTCCCATCTCCTCGATCTGCCGTGCAATGTTCTCCCAGTACTCCAGAGTGTAGGCATCACCGAGAGTGTAAACCAAAGCAATCTGTGCGTGCGCACCGGCCTCCTTGGTTGCCTTCACCGCCGTCTTCACATTACGAAGATCATTCAGACAGTCAAAAATACGGATACGGTCAATGCCGTTCTCAACCGACTTCTTTACAAAACGATCCACCACATCATCTGCATAATGTGAATAGCCCAGAATATTCTGGCCTCTCAGCAGCATCTGAGTAGGTGTGTTCTTGAAATGACTCTTCAGAACACGCAGTCTCTCCCACGGATCCTCGTGCAGAAATCGAAGACAGGAATCGAAGGTTGCGCCTCCCCAGCATTCCACTGCGGCGTAGCCGACCCTGTCCATCGTATCAACGATAGGAAGCATCTCTTCGATGGGCATTCTGGTGGCGATCAGCGACTGACCGGCATCACGCAGAACAGTCTCCATAATTTGTACTTTAGCCATTGTATTCTCCTTTTTAGATTCCAAACACAGCCATGAACACACCGGCCACAACTGCAGTTCCGATAACACCTGCCACATTCGGTCCCATTGCATGCATCAGAAGGAAGTTGGTCGGATCCTCCTTCGCACCAACCTTCTGAGAAACGCGGGCAGCCATAGGAACAGCGGATACTCCGGCAGATCCGATCAGCGGATTGATCTTTCCGTGTGTGACAACCTTCAGAAGCTGACCAAACCATACCCCCGCCGCAGTACCGAAGGCAAAAGCGATCAGTCCAAGGGCAACGATCTTCAGCGTTGTCACATTCAGGAAGGCCTCCGCAGAGGTGGTAGCACCTACGGACGTACCCAAAAGGATAACAACGATGTACATCATGGCATTGCTGGCTGTCTCCTGAAGCTGACGAACCACACCGCACTCACGGAACAGATTTCCAAGCATCAAGAGGCCTACCAGAGGAGCGGTTGTGGGAAGCAGCATGCAGACCACGATGGTAACCACGATGGGGAACAGAATTCTCTCCAGCTTGGAAACCGGACGAAGCTGCTCCATCTTGATCTGACGATCCTTTTTCGTGGTGAACAGCTTCATGATGGGCGGCTGAATAATCGGAACCAGCGACATGTAGGAATATGCCGCCACGGCGATCGGACCCATGAGCTCTGTCTGTCCAAGCTTTGAGCAAAGGAAGATGGATGTAGGGCCGTCTGCACCGCCGATGATGGAAATGGCCGCCGCAGCCTTTCCGTTGAAGCCAAGAGCAATGGCGCCGAAGTATGCTGCGAAAATACCGAACTGAGCTG
>CAYXAN010000373.1:0-1900 GCA_964461705.1 uncultured Sarcina sp.
CCATCGGGCATCTTCAAGTATCAAAATTGAGATGGGTGCGGAACAGTTACCCTTCATGCATCAGAATGAAGGAGATCGTAATGAGGAAAAACAGCGTAAAGAACAGACGGATCAATGACGAGGTTCGGAAAAGTCTTGCCGGAATCATACGGGACATCAAGGATCCGAGGGTTTCACCGATGACCTCTGTCATAGAGGTGGAGGTTGCCCCGGATCTGAAAAACTGCAAGATATGGATTTCCGTCCTCGGAAGTCCGGAGGATCAGGCGCAGA
This sequence comes from uncultured Sarcina sp., assembly GCA_964461705.1. GTDB lineage: Bacteria > Bacillota > Clostridia > Lachnospirales > Lachnospiraceae > CAG-791. The sequence goes on from CAYXAN010000373.1 coordinate 274, forward strand.
CGATGAAAGGCTTAAGGAGTGCCTCCGGCTTTATTCGGGGCGAGCTGGCGCACAGGGTCAATCTGCGCAATACACCGGAGCTGCACTTTATTCAGGACGATTCCATTGCCTACGGCGTGGAGATGGGACGGCGTATCGACGAGGTGAAGGCGCAGGATGCGGCCTCTGAGGCCCAGCGCAGAGAACAGGGAATCGATATCAACGATACCAGCGCATATGTCGATGCCGGGGAAGAGCCGGACGAGTAAGGAAGGAGATGCGGAGTGATCAATATTCTGGAGGAAGTGAGGGGCTGCAGAACCATCGGAATCAGCGGGCACATCAATCCGGACGGAGATTGCGTCGGATCCTGTATGGGAATGGCACTGTATCTGGAAAAGGCGATGCCGCAGGCACAGGTTGATGTGTTTCTGGAGGACTTTTCGGAGGCGCTGGAGCGCAATATCAAGGGGACGGAGCGGATTCACCATAGCTGCAGCACGGAGGTGGAGCACTACGATGCTTTCCTGTGCCTTGACTGCGAGAAGGAGCGCCTGGGAGATGCACTGGATCTTTTCATGAAGGCAGCAAAGAGGATCAATATCGATCATCACAAGACCAATGTCGGCTGCGGCGAGGTAAACCTTGTGGCTCCGACCGCGAGCAGCACCTGCGAGCTGGTGTATCTGACCATGAACGAAGCTCTAATAGACGCGGACATGGCGCAGAATCTTTATACCGGAATGGTGACGGACACCGGTGTTTTTGCCTATTCCAATACCAGCCGCCGGACCATGGAGATTGCAGGAAGGCTGATCAGCTTCGGCTTTGATTTTTCCTCCATCATCCGTGAGGTGTTCTACGAAAAGACGTATGTGCAGCAGCAGATCTTCGGGAGAGCGCTGCTGGAGAGCGTTCGCTTTCTGGACGGGCGCTGCATAGTCAGCCGGATTGACCGGCAGACCATGCGGTTTTATCAGGCAACCAGCAAGGACATGGAGGGCATTGCCGCCGAGCTGGTGCATACGGAGGGCGTCTGCTGTGCGATTTTCATGTATGCCGTGGATCCCATGTCCTACAAGGTGAGTCTGCGCTCCACCGGTGAGGTGGACGTGGCGAAGCTGGCAAAGGTGTACGGCGGCGGCGGGCACGGTCGGGCATCAGGCTTTACCAGCAACGGAACATATCATGATATTGTGAACAGCCTGGCTCCGCTGATTGAAGCACAGCTGGAGGCCGGAGTAAGGGTATAGGGAAGCACGGATGGCGGCACGATGGGAAAATCACCTCTGCGGAATGCTGGTGATCAACAAGGAACCGGGATTTACGTCCAGCGATGTAGTGGCGAAGCTTCGGGGAATTCTGCACATGCGGCGCATCGGCCACACCGGAACGCTGGATCCGATGGCGGAGGGAGTCCTTCCGATTTGTCTTGGAAGTGCGACGAAGGCGGCGGAGCTCATCGCGGACAGGGACAAGGAATATGTGGCTCGCCTGCAGCTCGGCGTTACGACAGACACACAGGACATGACAGGGACCGTTCTGACACAGCTGAATGAGAAGGAGCTGCTGCAGCGGCTTGGCGTTCCTGCGGCGGGGCAAACCGTTGACTGGGAAGAGACCGCGGAAGGGGACACTGCAAAGGCGG
>CAYXAN010000374.1:0-1889 GCA_964461705.1 uncultured Sarcina sp.
CCTTCGCGGATTTCTCCTCGGGGTACCCGGAAATGCCCGATGTCACAACTCGAAAATGCCCGATGGCATTTTCTCCTTGTTTGGGGTGATTGTCGACAGCGTCGACAATCACTCCGTGCGAAAGAGAAATTGCATCCGCAATTTCTCCTCGCACCTCTCCTATCTTCGAGTGAATATCACGATTTGAAATAACCTGCATACTAATTGAACAGAATGGATACCGATATGGCAGAGAATCAGAACAATAAGAAGAATCAGAACGGACAGAATGCTCCGCAGCAGGACATCAATCAGCTGAAGAAGGTCAGAAGGGAGAAGCTTTCCGAGCTGCAGTCAGCCGGAAAGGATCCTTTTGTCATAACGAAATTTGATCAGACCTATCATACCCGGCAGATTGTGGAGCATTTCGATGAGCTGGCAGGCAGACTGGGTGAGGACGGAAATTATACAGAGGAGCCGGTGACCGTCTCCATTGCGGGACGCATGCTGTTCAAGCGTGTCATGGGAAAAGCTTCCTTTGCCAACCTGCAGGATCGCGACGGCAGGATCCAGATCTATGTTTCCCGCAATGATCTGGGTGATGAGGCGTATGCGGATTTCAAGCACATGGACATCGGTGACATCATCGGCGTAAAGGGCTTTCCTTTCCGTACCAAAACCGGCGAAATTTCTGTCCATGCCAAGGAGCTGGTCCTGCTTTCCAAGTCTTTGGAGCCTCTCCCGGAAAAATACCATGGTCTGCAGGACACCGACACCAGATATCGTCAGCGCTATGTAGACCTGATTGTCAATGAGGAGGTTCGTGAGACCTTCAAGAAGCGCAGCGCGATCATCAGCGAAATCCGCCGTTTTCTGGCAGAGAGAGACTTCATGGAGGTTGAGACTCCCATGCTGGTGTCCAATGCCGGCGGCGCGGCCGCCCGTCCCTTTGAGACCCATTACAACGCACTGGACGAGGATGTGAAGCTTCGCATTTCTCTGGAGCTGTACCTCAAGAGGCTTATTGTGGGCGGCCTGGAGCGTGTATTTGAGATCGGCCGTGTTTTCCGCAATGAGGGTGTGGACACCCGGCACAATCCGGAATTCACGCTGATGGAGCTGTATCAGGCCTACACTGATTATAACGGCATGATGGAGCTGACCGAGTCCATGTTCCGTGATCTGGCAGAAAAGGTGTGCGGTTCCACAATCATTACGTACGGCGGCAAAGAAATCGATCTGGGGAAGCCCTTCCGCAGACTGACGATGGTGGAAGCCATCAAGGAGGAAACCGGCATTGATTTTGACCGGGTTGAGACCGCGGAAGAGGCTAAAAAACTCGCGGCGGAACATCACATCGAGTACGAGGATCGCCATAAGAAGGGTGATATTGTAAATCTGTTCTTTGATGAGTTCTGTGAGGACAAGATGATTCAGCCGACCTTCATCATGGATCATCCGATTGAAATCAGTCCGTTGACAAAGAAGAAGCCCTCCGATCCATCCAAGGTGGAGCGTTTTGAGTTGTATATTAACGGCTGGGAGATGTGCAACGCCTACTCGGAGCTGAATGATCCCATCGATCAAAGAGAGCGCTTCGCCGCGCAGGATGCGCTTGCTGACGCCGGAGACGAGGAAGCGAACCATACCGACGAAGACTTCCTCCATGCCATGGAGATCGGCATGCCGCCCACCGGCGGCATCGGCTACGGCATCGACCGTCTGGTGATGCTGCTGACGGATTCTGCGGCAATCCGTGACGTGCTGCTGTTCCCGACGATGAAGAGTTTGGACAAGTAAGGATTCAAAAAAGTCAGTATTTATGCGGGTTTGCGGACTTTCGGAAGTCATGAAACTTACGAATTTACCACCAACTTACCACCAAATTTTGAAAACTATATAGGAAGTCA
>CAYXAN010000375.1:0-1876 GCA_964461705.1 uncultured Sarcina sp.
TTTTCCCTTGCAAACCTCCGAGTGCGGGCCATGCAGTGCCGATTATGCAATGCCGGTCACCTTGTAATCCTTATCTTCGATCGCCTTCGTGAGGACTTCATCCGCGACATCTGCGGACAGCGTCACGAGGGCGGTTCCTGTTTCATGCGAGACATCTGCACAGGAAACACCGTCCAGAGCCTCCAGAGCTGTTTTTACGGCCTTTTCGCAGTGGCCGCACATCATTCCTTCGATCTTCATGGTTTTTGTCATTTTCGTGTCCTTTCCGGCTTCCCTTGCGGAAGCCATGGTGCGTTCCCTTGCAGGAACTGTGTTTGTGTAAGCATCAGAGAAATGCGGAGTAATCAGCGTTTCCCCGGAGCGGATGGAGCATCTTCCCTTACGGTCATAACGGGAGTCATACATACGAAACAGGTTCAGCCGCAGGGCATTCATGCAGACAAAAAAGCTCGAGCAGCTCATGGCGGCGGCACCCCACATGGGATTCATGGTGAGTCCCCAGTGAGAATAGAGTCCGGCTGCCATCGGAATCAGGAGTACGTTATAGATCAACGCCCAGAACAGATTCTCCGCAATGCACCGGTAGGTGGCTTTGGAAAGGCGGATGGCCGCGGCAACATCCGAGAGTCGGGACTTCATCAGAACTACGTCGGCGGCATCCATGGCCACGTCGGTTCCTGCACCGATGGCAATTCCGATGTCCGCTCCGGTAAGGGCCGGGGCGTCGTTGATTCCGTCTCCTACCATGGCAACCCGTCCATGCTCCTGAAGCGCGCGGATGATTGCCGCCTTGCCCTCGGGCATGACACCGGCAGCCACCTCATCCACACCGGCCTGTCTGCCGATGGAGGCCGCCGTGCGCGGATTGTCTCCTGTGATCATGACAACATGAATTCCCATCTGCCGAAGCTTTCGGATGGCTGCAGCGGAGTCCTCCTTGATGGTATCCGCAACGGCGATGATGCCAAGGAGCCTTCCGTCCTCTTCAAAGAACATGGGGGTTTTCCCCTCTTCGGCCAGGGCATGTGCCTGTGTGAGCATGGCATCCGATACCTCGGCGGTCGTTCGAATGAAGCCCTCATTTCCCCCGCGAAGCCGCTTTCCCTGCAGAATGCCGGTCAGACCGTTTCCGGGAAGCGCCTGAAAGTCCGTAACAGCCGGAAGGTCCCGAGGCTCCTCCCTTGATGCAGAATCCGAACGGAGAGAAATGCTCTCTGCGTCTTCCGAAGCATCGATGTTTGCGGAAACGGTATCGTCCGAAACAGGGAGGCGGTAAGAAACGATCGCCTTTGCCAGAGGGTGCTCGGAGCAGGCCTCCAGAAGTCTTGCCTTGTACAGCAGCTCCCCGGCTGTGTACCCCTCTGCCGGAAGGAGATCCGTCACAACAGGGGTGCCGTTGGTGATGGTTCCGGTCTTGTCCAGAGCAATGATCTGAATGCGGCCGGTCTCCTGCAGCGCCTCGGCGGTTTTGAACAGAATGCCGTTTCGGGCACCCATTCCGTTTCCGACCATGATGGCGACCGGTGTCGCAAGGCCGAGGGCGCAGGGGCAGGATACCACAAGAACGCAGATGCCTCTTGCCAGTGCAAAGCCGAGCTCCTTTCCGAGAAGAAGCCAGATCACAATGGTAAGAGCGGCCAACGCGATGACGGACGGAACGAAGACAGAGGAAATCCGGTCTGCCAGCCTGGCCACGGGGGCTTTTGTCGCCGCGGCGTCGCTGACCATGGAAATGATCTGGGAAAGGGTGGTGTCCTCTCCCACCCGGGTGGCCCGGCAGGTAAGAAACCCGCTTTGGTTGGAGGTGGCTGAGCTGACGGTGTCGCCGGGAGCCTTGTCCACCGGAACGGATTCACCGGTAAGCGCGGCCTCATTG
>CAYXAN010000376.1:0-1866 GCA_964461705.1 uncultured Sarcina sp.
CGTTGTCCTTTTCTTGCACAACCTGTAAATCCATCGTTGCGGCAGCCGTTTATGCATGATCGTTGCGCTCCTGTTCCGCAGGACTGAATTTGTACCCCAGACCCCAGATGGTTTTGATCAGATCTCCCTTTTCTCCCATCTTGCTGCGCAGCTTCTTTACATGCGTATCAATGGTTCTGGCATCTCCATAGTAATCGTAATTCCAGACATGATTTAAAATCTGTTCTCGGGACAGTGCACGCCCGCTGTTTTCCACAAAATAGGTCATCAGCTCAAACTCCTTGGCGGAAAGATCGATCGGTCTTCCGTCAATGGTAACCTGATGTGCGGCCTTGTCAATGACAATGCCGCTGCTCTCCAGCCGCTCGGAATTTCGTCCCAGGTTTTCCCGCTCCAGCAGAGCCTCCACACGAGCCACCAGCACCTTCGGGCTGAAGGGCTTGCGAACGTAGTCATTCACTCCCAGCTCAAATCCCTGCAGCTCATCCCGTTCCTCTGATTTCGCTGTCAGCATAATGATGGGAACCTTTGAGGTTTTGCGTATCTGCTTTGTAACGCCGTAGCCATCCAGCTGCGGCATCATCACATCCAGAATCAGCAAATCAATATCCTGACGCTGCTCAAAGATCTCCAGAGCCTCTATGCCGTTGGAAGCCTCACACACCTCATAGCCGGATCTTGTCAGGAAATCATGAATCAGCTTGCGCATTCTTTCTTCATCATCCACCACAAGAATTTTCTGCATGATATTCTCCCTTCAAAGCCTCTTTGCCGGCACCTCCCCCGGTCAATTCTGCGCCCTTCCGCCTATGCATTGATGGCAGCCAGTACAACAACGCCCCGTCCCGCCAGGGAAACTCTCCCGCCTGTCACAGGAACCGTTTCCTTGTTGATATAATCCTTGCAGTTGATGGCAGCGGTATCAATTGCAATGCTCCACGACATCCCCTGCGGAAGATCCGGAACTCTGGCCGATGTATGCTCCCAATGGGAATTGACCAGCACATAAACCACATCATCCCTCTGCCGCTCTTTATCATATCCTGCGTACAGGATACCGAGCGTTTTGGTCTGCGCCGTGATTTCATGGAAATCCGGATCTCCTCCGTTCATGGACACATCCGGGAAGCCGCAGGAAGCCGGTTCCATTTTCCGGCTGATACAGGGATGATTTTTCCGAAAGGCAATCACCCCCTTGTAGAAATCAAAAAAGTCCCTGTTCTGATTCAGGAGATTCCAATCCAGCCAGGAAATTTCGTTGTCCTGACAATACCCGTTGTTGTTGCCGTATTGCGTGTTGCCGAACTCATCTCCGGCCAGGATCATCGGCGTTCCCCGGCTGCACATCAGAACCGTGATGGCATTGCGCATCATTTGGAAGCGAAGCGCCTGAACGGAAGGATCCCCGGTCTCACCCTCCACACCGCAGTTCCAGGAACGGTTGTCATTGGATCCGTCCGAATTTCCCCAGCCGTTTGCCTCATTATGCTTGTGATTATACGAATACAGGTCGTAGAGTGTGAAGCCATCATGGCAGGTCAGGAAATTAACGGAACTGGTATAACCCATGTACACTCCGTAATACAGATCCATCGAGCCCGTCATACGAACAGCGGCCTCCGGTGCATTCCAGTAATTACCCTTCAGGAAATCCCGCATGCAGTCACGGTATTTGCCGTTCCACTCAGCCCACCGGTTATAGGCAGGAAACGATCCGACCTGGTACATGCCGCCGGCATCCCATGCCTCTGCAATCAGCTTCACATTGCCAAGAATCGGATCATAGGCCAGCTTTTTCAGCAGCGGAGGATCCTGCAGCGGTGTTCCGTCCGCCGCCCTTCCCAGAATACTGGCAAGGTCAAAACG
>CAYXAN010000377.1:0-1864 GCA_964461705.1 uncultured Sarcina sp.
ATACCACGCTCTACACGGCCGGTAGCAACCGTACCACGGCCGGAAATTGTGAATACATCCTCGATAGGCATCAGGAAAGGCTTCTCATTGTCACGAACAGGATCCGGGATATACTCGTCAACCGTGTTCATCAGCTCCATGATCTTGTCTGCCCACTCGCCCTTAGGATCCTCAAGAGCCTTCAGTGCAGAGCCCTGAATGATCGGAGTGTCATCTCCGGGGAAGCCGTACTGGTCAAGCAGCTCGCGAATATCCATCTCGGTCAGCTCGATCAGCTCCGGATCGTCCATCATGTCGCACTTGTTCAGGAATACGACAATCTTCGGAACGCCTACCTGCTTAGCAAGCAGCACGTGCTCACGAGTCTGAGCCATAACACCATCGGTAGCAGCAACTACCAGGATAGCTCCATCCATCTGAGCGGCACCGGTGATCATGTTCTTTACATAGTCAGCGTGGCCAGGGCAGTCAACGTGTGCATAGTGTCTCTTTTCTGTCTCATACTCAATGTGAGCAGAGTTAATGGTGATACCACGCTCCTTTTCCTCGGGAGCAGAATCGATCTGATCGAAGGGAACGGCTGCAACGCCGAGCTTCTCAGACAGAACGGCGGTGATAGCAGCCGTCAAAGTGGTCTTGCCGTGGTCAACGTGACCGATGGTGCCGACATTTACATGCGGCTTTGTTTTGTCAAAATGTGCCTTTGCCATTTCTTATTTCCTCCTTGGAAAATAAACATAGAGTGTTCGCCAATGACCTTAGACATTCACTGCCGATTTGCGGTCACTGCCAAATATTATAACCAATGCCGTCAGCAAGCGCAAGAATAATTAGCCCTTGTCCTTGTTGGCATCATTGAGCACCTTCTCCGCAATATTCTTCGGTACAGGCTCGTACTTTTCGAAGAACATGGAGTAGTTGCCGCGGCCCTGCGTCATGGAACGCAGATCTGTTGCATAGCCGAACATCTGTGCCAGCGGCACAAAACCGTTTACCTGCTTTCCGCCGCCGATGTCCTCCATACCGGTAACACGACCGCGTCTGGAGTTCATATCTCCGATGACATCGCCCATGTATTCCTCCGGCATGGTTACCTCAACCTTCATAACCGGCTCAAGAAGCACCGGCTCCGCCTTCTTCATGGCCTCCTTGAAGCACATGGATCCTGCGATGTGGAATGCCATCTCGGAAGAGTCGACCTCATGATAGGAGCCGTCATAAACCGTTGCATGAACGCCCACGACAGGGAAGCCGCCGAGGTTTCCGGCCTTCATTGCTTCTTCAATGCCTTCGCCGACAGCAGGAATGTACTCCTTCGGAATATTTCCGCCGACCACGGCGCTCTCGAACTTGTAAACCTCCTCGCCGTTGGGATCCATCGGCTCGAACTTAACCTTACAATGTCCGTACTGACCACGTCCGCCGGACTGCTTGGCATACTTGTATTCCTGATCAACCGCCTTGGTGAAGGACTCCTTGTATGCTACCTGAGGAGCGCCCACATTTGCCTCCACATGGAACTCACGCAGCAGACGATCCACAATGATTTCCAGATGAAGCTCGCCCATGCCGGCGATAATGGTCTGGCCTGTCTCCGTGTTGGTATGCGCGCGGAAGGTGGGATCCTCCTCCGCAAGCTTCTGCAGTGCATCCGTCAGCTTGTCCTGACCCGCCTTTGTCTTCGGCTCGATGGCCAGCTCGATTACCGGATCCGGGAACTCCATGGACTCCAGAATAACCGGAGCGGACTCATCGCAAAGAGTATCACCTGTAGTAGTAACCTTCAGGCCGACCGCCGCAGCGATATCACCGGAAAACACCTCATCCAGCTCAGATCTCTTATTCGCGTGCATCTGCAGGATAC
>CAYXAN010000378.1:0-1846 GCA_964461705.1 uncultured Sarcina sp.
TCGACGGAGCGGGGAAATGGCAGACCTTCCGCTATGTGGTCGTTCCCATGCTGAAAAACACCGGGACATACATTGTCCTGACGTTACTGTCGGTGATTTCACTGTTTCCCTATTACATGATGTTTGTCATGGGAACCTACAAAAGTGCGGATTTGTTCAAGGGTGTTCCGATCACGGTCAGCAATTATCTTATTGAAAACGCGAAAACTGTGCTGAACAGCGGGATTCTTCAGACCTATGCAAACAGCCTGACGGTGTCGGTCGCTTCGGTGGTGCTGTGCCTGTTCACCAGCATCAACATCGGCTACGCACTTGCCAAGCATGACTTTCGAGGGAAGAAAATCATCACGATGGTTGTGCTGATGGGCATGGTTCTGCCGACACAGATTTCCATCATCGGCTATGTCATGGAGATGCGGATCTGGCATTTTGCCAATACGCTGATTTCCGTCATCTGTGTCTGGATAGCCAATCCCTTCAGTGCGTTCTTCATGATGCAGTTCGTGCGGGATTCCGTGCCCTCCGAGATTCTGGAGAGCGCAAGGATTGACGGCTGCGGAGAGCTGCGGGTTCTGTATCAGATCGTGACTCCATGCATTAAGCCGGCGATCATGACCATCTGCACACTGGTGTTCCTGTGGTCCTGGAACAACTACATGCTGCCGCTGATTGTGCTGAATAAATCGACGGTGTACACCCTGCCGCTGATGATCTCCAACATCGGCGTGGCCTACATCCATGATTATGGGGCACAGATGCTGGCACTGTCGGTCTCGACATTTCCGGTTCTGATTATTTTTGCCATCGGCTCCAAATATTTTGTTCAGGGAATTACCGCAGGAGCGGTGAAGGGATGACTATGGGAATAACCATCATTACAACTGCAAAAGGGTCCGGTAAGCGATGGGAGGAGACGTTTCCGGCGGATAAGGACAATCATGAAAACATGGGGCTGAGGACGGATGACCGTGAAGACGCAGGCACCACACGGGAAGGCAGCCGTAAGGACGCAGTCACGCAGAGGGACGATTGTGCAGACGCAGGCATGCAAAGAGACGATCGCGAAGACGCAGGCGCGCGAAAAGGTTCCCGTAAAGACATTGTCACCATCACGGTAGATCCTGAAAGCGAAGAGCAGACCATCGAAGGCTTCGGAGGAGCCTTCACCGATACGGCAGCAGCGGCCCTACGGCAAATGGAGCCCCGGCTTCAGCGGCAGGCGCTGGATATGTATTTTGACAGAGAAAAGGGACTTGGCTACAATGCCGGACGGGTTTCGATCGGCTCCTGTGATTTCTCAAGAGGAATCTATTCCTATGATGATCAGGAGGGAGATCTTGCACTGAGACGGTTTTCTGTGGATTGCGACCGGGACGGGGTGATTCCCTTCATTCAGGAGGCGCAGGAAACGGCGGGACCGAATCATTCGCTGGAGCTGTACTCCCTTCCGTGGAGCCCTCCTGCCTGGATGAAGACCAACCGCAGCATGCTCAACGGCGGGAAGCTTCGGCGGGAGTATTACGCAGTTATGGCAGACTATATCGGGCGATTTGTGGATGCCTATCGCGCATTTGGAATTGATATCCATGCGGTGACGGCGCAAAACGAGCCGAATGAAAATCAGAAATGGCCCTCCTGTCTCTATACCGAAGAGGAGGAACGGGATTTTCTCCGCTATCTGATCCCTGAAATGAAAAAGCGGGGGGTGTCGATCCTATGCTGGGACTGCAACAAGGATTATATGAGGAAACGGGTGGAGTTCCTGATGGAGAATCCGGCGCGGACGGTATTTTACTGGAGATATTATCAGTCCGCCTACTATTCTCAGGAGCTGTTGGAGAGACGC
>CAYXAN010000379.1:0-1837 GCA_964461705.1 uncultured Sarcina sp.
GTCAGGATCGTACGGATCCGGATGGTATCCTTCACCGGATCAATCGGCTCGCCCTTGGCATTGACGCCTCTGGACATGATCGCCTCTGCGCGGCTGGGAGTAATCATGTGATTCTTCTTGACCAGTACATTGCCCTCCGCGTCCTTAATGTCCTCGCAGGACACGCGGCCGGTGATACGATCCTGAAGCTTCTCGATGTTCTCCTTTCCGTCCATGAAGGCCTTGACATCCATGCCGGGGATCACATCCCTGCCCTCTGCGCAGTCGATCTCACGGATGATCAGCTCCTGAGACACGTCAACCATTCGGCGGGTCAGATAACCTGAGTCGGCGGTACGAAGCGCGATGTCGGACAGTCCCTTTCTGGCGCCGTGAGCCGACATGAAGTATTCCAGTACGTCCAGACCCTCACGGAAGTTGGACTTGATCGGCAGCTCGATGGTGCGTCCGGTGGTATCCGCCATCAGGCCCCGCATACCGGCCAGCTGCTTGATCTGCTGGTTGGAGCCGCGGGCTCCGGAATCCGCCATCATGTACACGTTGTTGTACTTATGAAGCGAGTTCAGCAGCGCGTCCGTCAGACGATTGTCGATCTTGGTCCAGGTCTCCACCACAGCACGATACCGCTCCTCCTCCGTCAGAAGGCCTCGGCGGTAGTTCTTGGCAATCTGGTCAACCGTGCTCTGTGCTTCCTCCAGAAGCGCCTGCTTTTCCTTCGGAACCGTGATATCCGCAATGGAAATGGTCAGGCAGGCAATGGTGGACCACTTGTAGCCCATGGCCTTGATCAGATCCAGCACCTCTGCGCACTTGAAGGTGCCGTGCTTGTCGATGACCTTTTGAAGAATTTTCTTCAGATCCTTCTTCTTGACCATGAAATCCACCTCGGGCAGAAGCAGATTCTCCGGCTTGGAGCGGTCAACAAAGCCAAGATCCTGAGGAATGGCCTCGTTAAAGATCAGCCGTCCCAGTGTCGTCTCCACCGTACCGGTCACAAGCGTTCCGTCAGCGTCCTTTTTGGACATCCGGACCTTTATGCGGGAGTGAAGGGTGATGTATTTGTTCTCATATGCCAGGAGAGCCTCGTTCATGGACATAAAGGACATGCCCTCGCCGAGATCTCCCTCGCGCTCCTGGGTAATATAGTAAATTCCCAGAATCATATCCTGCGAAGGAACAGCCACCGGGCCTCCGTCGGAGGGCTTCAGCAGGTTGTTGGGAGACAGCAGAAGGAATCTGCACTCCGCCTGTGCCTCCACAGACAAAGGAAGGTGAATGGCCATCTGGTCGCCGTCAAAGTCAGCGTTGAATGCCGTACAAACCAGAGGATGGAGCTTTAATGCCTTGCCCTCTACCAGAATAGGTTCAAATGCCTGAATACCCAGTCTGTGCAGCGTAGGTGCACGGTTGAGCATGACGGGATGCTCCTTGATGACATCCTCCAGGATGTCCCAAACCTGCGGATTGACACGCTCCACCAGCTTCTTGGCATTCTTGATGTTCTGGGAAATGCCGCGCTTCTCGAGCTCCTTCATCACGAAGGGCTTGAACAGCTCCAGCGCCATTTCCTTCGGAACGCCGCACTGATAGATCTTCATCTCGGGGCCGACAACGATAACGGAACGGCCGGAATAGTCCACACGCTTTCCCAGAAGGTTCTGACGGAAGCGTCCGCTCTTTCCCTTCAGCATATCCGACAGGGACTTCAGAGCCCGGTTGCCGGGTCCTGTCACCGCACGTCCTCTGCGCCCGTTGTCGATCAGCGCATCCACAGCCTCCTGCAGCATGCGCTTTTCGTTGCGGACGATGATATCCGGTGCTCCCAGCTCCAGGAGTC
>CAYXAN010000380.1:0-1811 GCA_964461705.1 uncultured Sarcina sp.
CCCGGCGGCCGAACTCTGAACAAGGAGGGAGGTGCGGTATGAGAGCAATCGGAATCATTCTGGCAGGAGGCCGTTCCAACCGCATGCGGGAGCTGTCCAGAAAGCGGGCGGCCTGTGCGATGCCGGTGGCCGGCAATTTTCGCAGCATCGATTTTGCCTTATCCAATATGGAGCATTCGCGGGTGCAGAAGGTGGCGGTTCTGACCCAGTACAATTCCAGAAGCCTGAACGAGCATCTGAGCTCCTCTAAATGGTGGGATTTCGGCCGCAAGCAGGGAGGCATGTTCCTGTTCACCCCGTCCTTTACCAACGAGAACGGCAGCTGGTACCGGGGCACGGCGGATGCCATTGCGCAGAACATCCGCTTCCTCAAGCAGTCCCATGAGCCGTACGTGATCATCACCTCCGGAGACTGCATCTACAAGATGGATTACAGCGAGGTGCTGGAGTATCACGTGGAAAAGCGGGCCGACATTACGGTTGTATGCAAGGATATGCCGGCCGACATGAACGTGGAGCGGTACGGCACGGTCGGGATGGATGAGGACGGCAGGATTACGGAATTCGTGGAAAAGCCGATCGTGGCAACATCCAGCACCATCTCCTGCGGCATTTATGTCATACGCCGAAGGGCGCTGATCGAGCTGTTGGAGCGGAGCACGGAGGAAGGAAGATTTGATTTTGTTCAGGATATTCTGATCCGTTATAAGGATGTGAAGCGGATCTACGGCTACAAATTTGAACAGTACTGGAGCAATCTGGCTTCCGTGGAGGATTATTACCGGACCAACATGGATTTCTTAAAGCCCCAGGTTCGCAACTATTTCTTTAAGGAATATCCGGGGGTCCGTACCAAGGTGGCGGATCTTCCTCCGGCCAAATTCAACGTGGGGGTATCGGTCAGGGGGAGTCTTTTGTCCAGCGGCTGTATTGTCAACGGAACGGTGGAGAATTCCATTCTGTTTCAGAAGGTCTATGTGGGCAATCACTGCGTGATCCGCAACAGCCTGATCCTGAATGACGTGTATATCGGGGACAATGCTTATATCGAGAACTGTATTGTGGAATCGGGAAGCACCATTCCGAACAATGCATACTATAAGGGGGAGGATGGAGTTCAGATCGTGATCGAAGAGAAAGGTGAACGGTACCGCATTTAGAAGGGATCATTATGAAAATTACGGATGTTAGAGTACGCAGGATTGCTCAGTCAGGCAAAATGAAGGCAATCGTTTCAATTACATTCGACAGCGAATTTGTGGTACATGACATTAAAGTAATTGAAGGTGAGAAGGGACTGTTTGTTGCGATGCCGAGCCGGAGGATGCCCAGCGGAGAGTATCGCGATATTGCCCATCCCATTCATGCGCAGGCGCGCGATGAGGTGGAGACAGCCATTTTATCCAAATACCGGGAGTGTCTCGAAAGCGGCGAGTTTGAACCGTAGCCTGCCCGGCAGAGATGAAACGGCAACGCGGAACAAGGAAAGTGAGGAACGGAAATGATGCATGAACACGGACATGGACCGGGGCCCGGAGGGCCGGGAACGGGAGGCATGCACGGACCGGGAATGGGCAGACCGGGGATGGGCGGCCCTCGCGGACCGATGGGAGGTCATCGAATGGGAGGAGATCCCTGGGGACCGCCTCCGCCGCGAAGAAGAGGAGGCTGCGGCTGCTGCCTGCTGCCGTGCACTCTTGTCATAGGACTGATCGCTGCGGTGATTGCAATGGTTCTGTAGCAGCAGACTTTGCCATAAATTGTGACGCTCGAGGCGGGATGTACATTTCGATGTACATCCCGCTTGATTC
>CAYXAN010000381.1:0-1809 GCA_964461705.1 uncultured Sarcina sp.
TAGAGCAGTCGGCTCATAACCGATCGGTCCTGGGTTCGAGTCCCGGAGGGTCCACTGATATATGATGATTCGATCTCCTGGCTGTCTGGTCAGGAGGTCTTTTTTGTGTTTTGGGAGTTAGGGAGTTGTTTTTGTCCGCTGCAGGGTATGAACTGGTATAATTGCACTGTACAACTCCAATGCTTTCGGAGGGGAAAGCTTTTAGCGGAAGGGAGGTATGGGTATGAAGAGGCTTCGGATTTTTATTGCGCTTTTGACAGCAGGAATGCTTCTGTCAGGCTGTGGCTCTTTGAGTGAATACAGCACCGCGACAGGCAGCACGGCAGCCAGTGCGGCAGGGGAAGGCGATATCTATAGGGAGACCTACAGCGACGCCGATACGGTGTATATGAACAGCGATTCGGTTGCGACAGAGGAAACGACGGATTATGAAGCAGAGGATTCCGCATTGCTGGAGGACGATGCCGCTGCGGCCGGTGCCGACGCGGCAGAGAAGGATCGCAAGCTGGTCACAACCATGCACCTGTCCATGGAGACCAAGGAGTTCGACAAGGCCTATGCCGGGCTGAAGACAAAGGTGGATGAGCTTGGGGGGTGGGTTGCCGGTGATTATCTGAGCAGCAGCTACCGCTACGGCGAATCGAGTGAACGAGGCGGGGAGGTTCGGTATGTTTCCATGACTCTTCGGATTCCCTCCGGGAAGCTGGACAGCTTTCTGGAATATGCCGATTCCGCAACCAATGTGACTTCCAAGAGCTCCACGACAGAGGATGTGACACTTCGTTATACCGATATTTCCGCTAAAATTCAGGCGAAGGAGACGGAAGTGGCGAAGCTCCAGTCCTTTATGGAGGAGGCAGAAAATGTGGAGGATTTGCTGGCCATTGAGGAGCGCCTGTCGGATGCCCAGTATGAGCTGGATTCTGCCAGATCTCAGTTAAAGGTTCTTTCCGGTCAGATTTCCTACAGCGAGGTTTCCGTGGATCTGCAGGAGGTTCTCACCTATACGGAAACGGAGCCAAGATCTGATCTGGAACGCATCCGCGAGGGCTTTCTGCAGAATCTGAACGATGTGATTTATGAACTCAAAGAGCTATTCATCGCTTTTGTGACACACCTGCCGGCGCTGGTTGTCGTTGTGCTGGCGTTGATTGTTCTTGCGGTATTGCTGCGCAGATTCCGTCGGGGCAAGGAGGCTCGCGCACAAAGACGAGAAGGAAGGCGCGCCGGAAAGGCGAAGGTACAGCAGCAGGATATCAATCCGCAGTCTGCGGGTCGGGAGCCAAAGGCAGCAGAATCAGAGAATCATCCGGAATCTGCGAACCATACGTAGGAGTCTGTCTTTGCAGGAGTCGTAAATTTCAAGAAGGATAGAGATATGAAGCGAACGTGCGGAATACTGCTGCCGGTGACCTCCCTGCCGTCAGCCTATGGAATCGGGAGCTTTTCAAAGGAAGCATATCAATTCGTGGATTTTCTGTCAGATGCGGGGCAGTCTTACTGGCAGATTCTGCCGCTTGGACAGACAGGATACGGAGACTCTCCCTATCAGTCCTTTTCGACCTTTGCGGGAAACCCGTATTTTATTGATCCGGAAGCGCTGATACAGGCAGGATATCTTTCTGCGGAGCAGGCAGAGAGTGTGGATTTCGGCGATAATCCTGGCTCTGTGAATTATGAAAAGATTTACAGAGGGCGGTTTACGCTGCTTCGTGCGGCATATGACAACAGCCCGTTTGCGCTGAAGCAATGGCATCCATGGGATGGACCTCAATATGACAGGGATAGAGAGAGCTTTCAGACCTTTTT
>CAYXAN010000382.1:0-1808 GCA_964461705.1 uncultured Sarcina sp.
TTGCCTGTACGACAGCCTCCTTCAAAAGTGCCTCAAGATCATCGATAAGAGGGAACCCGGTTCCGCATTTAACCCAGAACTGCAGTACCCCGGTATCCTGACATGACGGACGGTTCAGCTTCATCGCCAGCTCCTGATTGCGGAACATGGTATCGTATATCACCTTCGTCATCGGGGACTCTTCCTTGTCCCGCAGCTCCTGCAGCTTCGCAATGACGTCATCGGGAAGCTTTTTGGCTGTGAAGCCCACAAACCGGGCCATGATATCCGTCAGCTTTTTAACCTGTGCTTCATTCGACATAACACACCTCCAAAACGTTATGAAACAATTGTCTGTGCTGTTGTGATTCTGTGTTGTTGTGATCCGGGTGAAGGGGCCGGACGGCTTCCCCGGGCATCCGGTCTTTCATCCGCGTTTCCTTAACAGCCTCCGGCGGATCGCACGGATTTGCGAAGGAAATTGCTGCTTCGCAGCGCAGATCCGGCGGAGGAAGCGCTTTCATCAGTGCTTTCTTAAGGATAGAACGGGAAGGCGATGGGCAGCACGATCATGCTGATGACGGTGGCGATGACAATCAGAGGCATCCCGGCCTTCACGTAATCAATAAATTTGTAGCCGCCGGCTCCGACCACCATGGTGTTGGCGGGCATGCCGATGGGCGTTGCATAAGCGCAGGAGCCGCCGATGACGCAGGCCATCAGAACCGCTCTCGGGTCCGCGCCCATTCCCTGTGCAATGGAAAGGCAGATGGGAGCCAGCAGTGCGGTGGTTGCCGTGTTGGACATGAAGTTGGTCATGACGCAGCACAGGACGAAGACCACAAAGGTAAACAGGATCGGGGAAGGATTGCTCCCAAGGACTCCGATGACCGCATCCGCGATCATCTCGCCGGCGCCGGTGTTCTCCAATGCCGTAGCCAGGGAAAGAGTGCCGCCGAACAGGAAGATGGTCTTCAGATCAATGGACTTCAGGGCATTCTTTTCCGAAATGACTCCGGTCAGAATCAGCAGAATGGCGCCGAGACACCCGGTGATGCAGAGCTTGATGCCGATCTGATCCTCAAAAATCATCCCCACCAGAGTAACTACAAGGATCACCAGCGACAGAATCTTTTTCCACTTCGGAACCTGGCTGAAATCCGGCGCATTGTCAAATACGGAATCATCACTGTCCGAGGTATCGTGGTTGGGCAGCAGCTTAAAGCCGACGGTTGCGTAGAAAATGATGCCTGCTGCCAGGATCGGAAGTCCTACGATGGCGTATTCAAAGAAGCCGAACTTCAATCCCAGAGGCTCCAGTGTAGACTGGGCAATCATGTTGCCGGGCGCGCCGATAAGAGAAAGATTTCCTCCCATGGCTGCCGCAAAAACCAGCGGCATCAAAAGCCTTGATCTGCGAAAGCCCGACTTGGCCGCAATACCGATGACGACAGGGATCAGAACGGCGGCCGTTCCGGTGTTGGAAAGGAATCCGCTCATCAGGCCCACAATGACCATGATGGCAACGATCAGTCCCCTCTCGGTTTTGGCAAACCGGGTGACCAATCCGCCGATTTCGTTTGCCATCCCGGTTTCAAACAGGGCGCCGCCGACAATGAACATGGCGACAAACAGTATCACGTTGCTGTTGATGAAGCCGCTGAAGGCTTCGCTGACGCTCAATACCTTGGTCAAAACAAGACCAACACAGACGATCATGGATGTCAGTCCCAGCGGAATCTTCTCCGTGACGAACATGACAATGGCAAATGCCAGAAAAATTAATGTAATGACAGCCGGGCTCATAACTCCCCTCCTTGGTATCGGTT
>CAYXAN010000383.1:0-1802 GCA_964461705.1 uncultured Sarcina sp.
CGGATCCGCACGATCCTGACCTGCCGCAGTCATCTCGGCATCTGTGCGAAGTGCTACGGTGCGAACATGGCTACCGGCGAGATGGTACAGGTCGGTGAGGCGGTCGGCATCATCGCCGCAGAGTCGATCGGTGAGCCCGGTACGCAGCTGACGATGAGAACCTTCCATACGGGCGGTGTTGCCGGTGCCGATATCACACAGGGTCTTCCCCGTGTAGAGGAGCTGTTTGAAGCACGTAAGCCCAAGGGACTTGCCATTATTTCGGATATTCCCGGAAAGGTTGAGGTCAGGGACAGCAAGAAGCAGCGCTCGGTGGTTGTCACCAACGACGAGACAGGAGAGGCAAAGGAGTACGCCATTCCCTACGGCTTCCGCATTAAGGTGACGGATGATGAGGTCATTGAGGCCGGCGATGAGCTGACAGAGGGCTCGGTGAACCCGCATGATCTGCTGAAGATCAAGGGAATCCGTGCAGCACAGGATTACCTGCTTCGTGAGGTACAGCGGGTATATCGCCTGCAGGGCGTGGATATCTGCGATAAGCATATCGAGGTGATTGTCCGTCAGATGCTCAAAAAGATTCGAATTGAGGAGGCCGGTGATTCCAGCTTCCTTCCGGGGAGCCTTGTGGATTTCCTGGATTTCGATGACGAGAACGAGAGGCTGGAGGCAGAGGGAAAGACGCCTGCGCAGGGAACCAGAATCATCCTGGGCATTACAAAATCTGCCCTGGCGACGGATTCGTTCCTGTCTGCGGCATCCTTCCAGGAGACAACGAGGGTTCTGACCGACGCGGCAATCCGCGGCAAGGTGGATCCTTTGATCGGTCTGAAGGAGAACGTCATCATCGGTAAGCTGATCCCGGCAGGTACCGGCATGAAGCGGTATCGGTATACCGGGCTGAATACAGACGAAAGGCTGGCCTCCCAGGCAGCACTTCTCGAGCAGGATGTTCTGGCGGAGGATGAGGAGCCGGCAGAGCTTCCGGTGAATGCGGAAGAGACCGGGGTTGAGAGCCTGCTGGAAGCCGTGGCTTCGGGAGATGCTTCGGCAGAGGATGAGCTGATCGAAAACGAATGAACATCTGTTCCCGACAGGGAACGCTGCAGATGAGAGCATGTGATATGTCTTAGAGGCGGTATGGCAATGGGCTTCGGGAAATCCGGAGCCCATTGCTGGTTGCCGCATGAAGGATGAAGAGGAACGGAATGGAGGCTTACCGCTCTTTTACAAAAAAGCTCAATAAAGAGGATGTTCTGGAGAACAACGAGATTCAGGCCAATGTTCTGGCCGCATTTTCCATGCTGTTCTTCAGCATCCTTGTTTTTTTGTTCTGGTGTCTTTGCCGGCTGGGCTGTATCGGAGTGCGCGATGCGTGGAGGCTGCTGTACATCGACGCGGAGCTGATCATTCCGGCCCTGATCTGCCGACACATCAAGGGACAGAGGGTGTGGCTCAAGTACGTGCTTCTTCTGGAGCTGGTACTGGTTGTTGCCCGGCTGAATACGCTTTTGGGATACAATGTCAAGCTTTTGATCATTCTTCCTACAGTTCTGGCGTGCCGTTATTTTTCCGGGTATTTCATGAGGGTGGTGGCACTGTTTACGACGGTGACCTATGGGCTTTCCTCCTTCATCGGGGCTTTTTATGAAACCTGTGACATTGATCTGAATTATTATTTTATAAAGCCCGGAACCACGCTGCAGATTCAGACAGATATCTGGAGGGCCATTTACGATGCAGGGATTGACAGAATCGGTTACACTGTCCGCTATATGAGTCTCTCGCTCCTGCCGGAGATC
>CAYXAN010000384.1:0-1780 GCA_964461705.1 uncultured Sarcina sp.
ATGCGGTCCGCATGGCGGAGAAGAAGACAGGACAGTCCATTGACATTGATCATATTGATTTTGACGACAAAGCGGTTCTGGATTCTCTGGGGACGGGGCATACCGACGGTGTGTTCCAGCTGGAGAGCACGGGCATGAAAAATTTCATGAAGGAGTTAAAACCCAAGAATCTGGAGGATATCATCGCAGGAATTTCTCTGTACCGGCCCGGACCGATGGATTTTATCCCTCAATATATACGGGGGAAAAATCACCCGGAGCTGATCACGTACGACTGTCCGGAGCTGGAATCGATCCTTCGCCCCACCTACGGCTGCATTGTCTATCAGGAGCAGGTTATGCAGATTGTGCAGAAACTGGCCGGGTACACGTTAGGACGAAGTGATCTGGTACGCCGTGCCATGTCAAAGAAGAAGGCTTCCGTCATGGAAAAGGAGCGCCATAATTTTGTGTACGGCAATCCGGAAGAAGGAGTGCCGGGATGCATCGCCAGAGGGATTCCCGAGAAGACCGCGAATAAAATCTATGATGAAATGATAGATTTCGCAAAATATGCGTTTAACAAATCCCATGCAGCTGCGTATGCGGTGGTCTCCTATCAGACTGCGTGGCTGAAATATTATTATCCCCTGGAATATATGGCGGCGCTTATGACGTCTGTCATCGATAATCCGGGGAAGGTGTCGGAGTATATCCTGACCTGCCGCCAAATGGGAATTAGAATTCTGCCTCCTGATATCAATGAGGGGCAGGGCGGATTTTCCGTATCCGGAAATTCCATCCGTTACGGACTGACCGCGATCAAGAGCGTCGGACGACCTGTGATCGCTGCCATTGTAAAAGAAAGAGAAGAGAACGGAGTGTACCGGGATATCAAGGATTTCATCAGCCGCCTCACGGGAAAAGAGATCAACAAGCGGACGATCGAGAGCTTTATCAAGGCGGGAGCTCTGGATGGACTGGGCGGTACACGCCGGCAGTTGATGATGGCCTACGGAAGCATCATGGATCAGGTCAGCCGTGAGAAGAAATATTCCATGACCGGGCAGATGAGTCTCTTTGATTTTGTCGGAGAGGAAGAGAAGAAGGGGTTCGACGTATCTCTGCCGGATGTGGAGGAGTATGACAAAGAAACCCTTCTCGCCTTCGAAAAGGAAGTCCTGGGAATTTATGTCAGCGGACATCCACTGGAAAAATATGAGGAACGCTGGAGAAAGAGCATCACGGCCGTGACGACGGATTTTCTTTGGGACGATGAGACACATTCCTCCAAGGTGTGTGACAATGCCCGTGTGGTGGTCGGCGGCATGATTACCGGGAAAACCGTGAAGTATACGAAAAATAATCAGCCAATGGCATTTATTACGATAGAGGACTTGGTGGGAACACTGGAAGTGATTGTCTTCCCGCGGGATTATGAAAAAAATGCGCAGCTCCTCAATGAGGATGCCCGGGTGTTCATATCGGGGCGCGTGTCGTGCGAGGAGGAAAAGACCGGCAAGCTGATCTGTGAGAAAATCATTTCCTTCGAGGATGCCCGGCGGGAATTGTGGATCAAATTCCCGGATGCCGCTTCCTACCATGAGAAGACGGGGGAACTTGACGGGATTTTGAAGGCTTCCAGAGGGAAGGACACCGTGGTGATCTATGTGGAGAATCCGAAGGCTTTGAAGCGGCTGCCTGCTTCGGAGGGAGTCCTTGCGGACGATGCCCTGGTGGCTGAGCTGACTTCCCGGTTTGGTGAAAACAATGTCAAGCTTGTGGAGAAAGGCATTGAAAA
>CAYXAN010000385.1:0-1779 GCA_964461705.1 uncultured Sarcina sp.
AGGCATACCTCAACATTGAAAAGATGCGCTTCGGTGATCGTCTCCGCGTGGAATACCGCTGCGCGGAAACCGACTTTGATATCATTCCGCTGAGCATCCAGCCGCTGGTTGAGAATGCTGTCCGTCACGGTGTGTTCGACTGCGGTGCAGCGGGAGGCAAGGTCACGATCGGCTCCGCCCGCGGCGACGGCTGTGTTTGTGTATATGTGGAGGATGACGGCGTGGGATTTGATTACAAAAAGACCATGCAGGAGGTCGAAAACGGCTCAAGGGATTCCAGCGGGCTGGCAAATCTGATTTTCCGCTTTGACACCTTAATGAAGGCGAAGGTCTTGGTTGACAGCAGGATCGGCGTCGGAACCAGGGTGACGGTCACGATACCGACAGATGAGGAAATCGACGGTCGGCATAAGCGGCTGTGTCAGAATTAAGGAAAGGAACGGGTTCATTTCATGGGACAGAGATTGACGAAGGGTGATGTTGCCAAGATTGAGGCGGAGATTGAAATGCGGAAGGTGGAGCTGCGGCCCAAGCTGACGGCTGCCGTAGCCGAGGCGGCTGCCCAGGGCGACCGCTCCGAGAACTTTGAGTACTATGCGGCCAAAAAGGAAAACGGACACAACAACAGCCGCATCCGGTATCTGGAGCGCATGCTGCGGACCGCAGAGATCGTCGAGGATGCCCCCGCAGATGAGGTCGGCGTGGATAAAGAGGTGGTGATTTACATCCCGGAGGATGATGAGGAGGAAACCTATACGCTGGTGACACCCATCCGCGCTGATTCCCTCCGCAACATTGTCAGTATTGAATCCCCCATCGGCAAGGCTCTTGTTCATCACCATGTGGGTGATGTGGTGACCATTAAGGTAAGCGATTCCTTCTCCTATCGCGCCGAAATCCGGGAAATCCGTGATTCGGATTCTGCGGGATCTCTGGATATCTCCGCCTTTTAGGGGTTTTTACCTGATCCGATACACCTTCACGCCGTGCGCGGGAACATCGGCCTCAATCACACCGTTCTTTACGGTGTGATTTGTTTTGTCCCAAAGCTCATGCAGTGTCAGCTCTGCGGGGATGGTACCGTCCTCCTGCTCCAGTCCAAGCTCTGCAAGGCCGATGCTCCGTCTGCCGTCCTCATCGGACAGATTAAAGAGCGCCGCCGTCAGATGTCCGTCGCTGCAGTCGGTATTGACCCAGACCGCCAGCCGGTCATTCCGCACAAGCTGCCTGCCGTAATGCGTCCCGTCGTTTAAATCCAGGATCTCCTTATTGGTTAAAAGCCGAAGCTCCCTGTCACTTAGCTTTGTCAGCTCGCCGCCGATCATCAGCGGTGCGCCGAACATGTTCCAGAGCGTCAGCATCGTGCGCAGCTCGGTATCGGTAAAGTTCGAACGCCTTTCCTCGCAGAAGGTCTTGCCGATGACGCCGATGGGCAGCATGTCGCAGTCGGGATAGCAGCCGCAGGCCACATGGTCCTGCCATTTTTCACAGCGCCCGAACATGTCCAGAAGGAGCGGCCAGCTGTCCCAGAAATCGTCCGTGATCCGCCACATATTGGCATTTTGAGCATAAAACCATGCGCGGTCCACGTGCGCAGGTCCCGGGGAGAGGGACAGCACAATGGGGCGCCCGGTCTTCAGAATGGCTCTGTGGAGCATTTCCGTTTCATGCCAGCCGGAGAACTCCTGCGTTAAATTGCCGTCCGGATACTGTCTGGAATCGCAGATGTCATCGCATTTGATAAAATCAACGCCCCAGTCCGCATACATCTGAATCAGG
>CAYXAN010000386.1:0-1774 GCA_964461705.1 uncultured Sarcina sp.
TACGCCGGCCATTCTTCACACCAGTATTGTCCCCGGGGAAAAGATTCGGATCACCGTTGCACCGAAGGGATTTGGAAGTGAGAACATGAGCCGGGTATTTATGCTGAAGCCGGCGGATGGAGAAGAGGGCGCGGTGCAGGCAGTCGTGCAGGCTGTGAAGGATGCAGGACCGAATGCATGTCCTCCGATGGTGATCGGGGTCGGGATCGGCGGCGATTTTGAGAAGTGTGCGCTGATGGCGAAGAAAGCATTGACGCTGAGCACAGCGGAGCATTCCGAGCAGGAGCATATCTGCAGACTGGAGAAAAGAATGCTTCAGGAAATCAATCAGCTGGGAATCGGGCCTGCAGGATTGGGCGGATCCCGGACTGCGCTGAGTGTCCGTATCCTAACCTATCCGACACATATTGCGGGATTACCGGTGGGCATAAACATCTGCTGTCATGTGAATCGTCATGAGACCAGAATTATTTGATCATGCCGGAGCCAAGGAACCCAAAACTCCGGCAAAGGCATGCTCCTGCTGGGATCTGTGATCCCGGCGTGAGCTGATGCATGTGCTTGACCGGAATGCATGAAAGGGAAAGAAATGGAAAGACGTTTGAGCGTACCATTCAGCAGGGAGGAGGCCGCAGAGCTGAGGGCCGGAGACATGCTGTATCTGACGGGAACGGTGTATACGGCGAGAGATGCGGCACATAAGCGGATGATACAGACTCTGGAAAAGGGGAAAGAGCTGCCCTTTGATATCAGGGGGCAAATCATCTATTATATGGGACCGTCTCCTGCCAGAGAGGGCAGACCGATCGGTTCGGCAGGCCCCACCACGTCCAGCCGGATGGATAAGTACACCCCGTGCCTTCTGGATTTGGGAATGCTGGGAATGATTGGAAAGGGAAAACGGTCGGCGCAGGTGCAGGAGGCAATGAAAAGAAACGGAGCGGTTTACCTTGCGGCAATCGGCGGGGCAGGGGCACTGCTGTCGAAGTGTATTACCGAATCAGAGGTGATAGCCTACGAAGATCTCGGGCCGGAGGCAATCCGAAAGCTGACGGTGCAGAATTTCCCGGCGATCGTAGTCATTGATTCCGCGGGAAACAATTTATATGATCGTTCAGCGGCAGGGCAGCAGGATTCGCCGGCTATCGTTTGAACGGATTACGGATGCTTTGAGGGCATATGCGCAGCGGCACATGTCCGGCACAGACCGAAGCGGAGCAAGGATGAGGAAGTGCGCAGCTATCCGGGCATCATGGGGACAAAAGGCCTTTTGGTTCCGGCATCATTTGTGTATACGGAACGCAGGGATACCACATCTTGCGATTGACTTTTAAAATGCACGACGATATAATTTAGAACGTTCTCTCAAAAGGAGGCACTGCTTCCTTTAAGGAACAAGAGCTGAATACGCAGTCTTTTATCCGGTCATATGAGGCGGATAGGACGACATGAGGATCAGGCTTTGGAGAAATACTCAAGAGGTTGAAGAGGCGCCCCTGCTAAGGGTGTAGGTCGGTTAACACCGGCGCGCGGGTTCAAATCCCGCTTTCTCCGCTTTGCAAGCTGATTCGGAAAATTGAATTTTCACTTTTTTGAAAAAACTACTTGCAAAACAGGAACGGCGATGATAACATATGCTTCGCTGTTCGAGAGAACAGGATCGAGAGTTTGCTGACAACGAGCCATTCATTAAAAAGAGTTTTAAAAAATGAAAAAAGTTGTTGACAAACAAAAAGATCTGAGGTATCTTAAATGAGTTGCGACTCAAGAGAGG
>CAYXAN010000387.1:0-1771 GCA_964461705.1 uncultured Sarcina sp.
TCGCCGGATCCCAGCTGCGAAGCAGCATTTTCCCTTGCAAATCCGTGCGATCCACTGTCTTATCGGCACACGGCTCTGCCCTGTGTTTTCTCAGACCGCAGCCTCGGTTCCCTGATTGGCCTGTGCCTTCAGATAGGCGTTAATGAAACGATCAATGTTCCCGTCCAGCACGCCGTCCGTATCGGAGGTTTCCTCCTGCGTCCTGGTATCCTTGACCAGAGTATACGGCTGCAGCACGTAGGAGCGGATCTGCGACCCCCAGGCAATGTCCTTGACATCGCCGCGGATGCCGCTCTTCATTGCCTCCTCTTCCTGCCTCTTGAGCATAAAAAGCTTGGCCCGCAGCATCTCGAAGGCCTTATCCTTGTTCTGGAACTGGGACCGCTCATTCTGACAGGTCACCACGATGCCCGTGGGGAAATGCGTGATTCGAATGGCCGACGAGGTCTTGTTGATGTGCTGACCTCCGGCGCCCGAGGAGCGATAGGTATCAATGCGGATATCATCCGGCTTGATCTCAATCTCATTGTTCTGAGCCAGCTCCGGCATCACCTCGCAGGATACGAAGGAGGTCTGCCGCTTCCCCTGTGCGTTAAAGGGACTGATGCGGACCAGGCGATGCACGCCGTGCTCGGAGCGAAGGAAGCCGTAGGCATTGGTCCCGTTGATCTGAAAATCCACGGACTTGATGCCGGCCTCATCCCCGTCCACCAGGTTCATAACATCTAGAGTGAAGCCCTTTTTGTCGGCCCACCGGGAATACATGCGGAACAGCATCGAGCACCAGTCGCAGGATTCCGTTCCTCCGGCGCCGGCATTCAAGGAAACAATGGCATTGTTCTCATCATATTCCCCCGTCAGAAGCGTTGCCAGCCGAAGCTCCTCCAGATGTGCCTCAAAGTCATCCAGCTCGCTGCGCACGTCCTCGACGGCCGAAGCGTCATTGTCCTCGTTTGCCATTTCGATCAGATCCAGAATGTCCTGATACTGGCGTTCCAGTCCGTCGGCCTCTTCGACGGTCTTCTGCAGATCCTTCAGCGCCTTCATCTTGCTGTTGGCCTTATCCGCATCATTCCAGAAATCCGGCGCCTCCATCTCGCGGGACAGCTCCTCAATCCGCTGCTTTTTAAAAGGGATATTTAATGAATCCACTCCCTCCTTCAGCGAATCCTGCTGATTCTGCAGTTCAATTTTCATCTGGTCCAGTTCAACCATACCGTATCTGTCTCCTACCTCTTTCTATCCAATGATGCCGAATGATGTCGAAATCAAACCGCGCTGACAGGCAAGCCCGCACCGAAATCCGGGACTTCGCACCCGGAATCAAAAATGATCGTACTATTGCTCATGCTGTCTGATCATACCATTCCTGCGCCATGACAGTTTTTGTATTTCTTCCCGCTTCCGCAGGGGCAGGGATCATTGGGATAAATCTTTTTCTCCGCCCGCTTTTTGGGCTCCTTCACACCGCTCTCGGCGTCCTTGTTGGTTCCGGTCACCTTGGCCACCTGCTCGCGCTCCACCTTCTGCTCTACCCGAATGCGGAACAGGGTGCGGATGGTGTCCTCCTGAATTCCAAGGCTCATCTCATTGAACATGTCATAGCCGGCCATCTTGTATTCCACCAGAGGATCTCTCTGGCCGTAAGCCTGCAGACCGATGCTCTGACGAAGCTGCTCCATGTCGTCGATGTGATTCATCCAGCGGGAATCAATGGAACGCAGCAGCACCACTCGCTCCACCTCGCGGATCGCCTCCGGCTCGGGGAACT
>CAYXAN010000388.1:0-1771 GCA_964461705.1 uncultured Sarcina sp.
ATACAGCTCCTTGGAACTGACCGACATATCCGCTTTCAGGCGGATGTAGCCGGTGGAGTCCATGAAGTCCAGAATGTTGTTGCCGTCCCGCCGCACATACTCCCGATTGGCTCTTGTGCGGGAGCTTTCGGTGAAGCGGTAGCCGTTGGCGGCCAGCCGCTGCAGGCCCTCAAAGGCCCAGAGGAAAATGCCCTCTGCCTCCTGCTTCATTTTTGCGGCGATCTCGGTATCGTCCACACGGCCTGTGGGTCTGTCCTTCGTGGTCAGGATGAGCTGACGGCGGTAGAAGCCGTTGCTGCGGTCGTACAGGGCCTGCAGGTCGCCGTTGGAGAAAGCCAGCAGCCGTGCATACATCCACCCCTGATAGCTCTGGACGCCCTTGCGCTCCAGATCCATCTTTCCCTGCGCCGTGACGATTGACTTGACGTAGTTGGTCTGCTTCAATGCTTCCGTCTTCATATCGTCGTCCACCAGCAGGTGAATGTTCTCCAGGTCTGCCCGGGCAAAGCGGTTGTCGGATATCTTCCCGATGCTGCCGTCCTTCATGCTGCTGCCGAACACGGCGGAGAGCACCGTGCCGATCTGGGACTTGCCCTCGCCGCCTTCGCCTTTGATGATCATCATGCGCTGTCCCTTGGTGCTGGGGATGAGGCAGTACCCGATATACTCCTGCAAGGTTGGAATATCCTCCGGGTGCAGCAGTTCGGAGAGAAATTGCAGCCACAGTTCCGGCACTCCGGCATTGCGGTCATACCGCACCAGGAAGCGGCTGCGCACCGCGCCGTTCCTGCCCGGCGTGAAGCTGCCATCGATATGCAGCGTCCCGTTCTGCACATAGATTTCGTCAGGCCGGGGCGGGAAATCCTCCACATGGGCCGCAAGCTTCATCAGCTCCGCGATGTTGCAGATGGTGCGGGGAATGTTCTTCACAGCGCAGCCTTCCAGCTCGGTGAAAATCTGCTCCTTCAGGGGCAGCAGATCGGTCAGCCGTCCCTCCGGAGTAAAGAAGGAATTGCCGGAGTAAACCAGCTCGTGACGGGACAGGAAATCCCGGCAGAAAAGAGCCTCGTTGATGTCCTTGCCGTTGAACCATACCGGCCATGCATCTTCAGACTGCGAGGTCGTAATCATGCTTTGCGCTTCGCTCATGCTGTTGCTCCTCTCTTCGTTTTCTTCCGGTGTACTCCTGCAGCTGCTGTATCCTGCCGGTATCCGCCAGATCCCGGATTGCGGCGATCCGCTGCTCCGCGCTGCCAGAGATGAACATATCGCAGAGGTACTCGATACGGCACTCCATCTGGCAGACCTCCACAAAGCGGTCATCCAGCGGCTCCTCCGGGGCCTTGGGTGCGTAGCGTTCCTTCCAGTCCTGAAGCAGGTGCAGATACTCTGTCAGAACAGAAAAACACAGCCGCTCGTTTTCCATGAGCTGCTGTGCTTCTGTTTTCTGTCTGCACTTTTTAAGAATTTCCTTTGTCGGCGGTCTGTCCGTGTCAATGCCGAAGTCTGCCGCAAGCCGCCGGGCGGCATCCAGAGCGGACAGGCCGGTGAGCCGGGCCGCCAGGTCGATCACATCCCCGGTCCGGCCACAGCCGAAGCAGTGAAAGTGGTCCGGGTACAGCTTCATGCTGGGCGTGCGGTCGTCGTGGAAGGGACAGCAGGCCATGCCGCCGCGCCGGACGGTCAGGCCGTATCGCTCCGCCGCTTCGCGGCAACTGACGGCATACTTGACGTTTTGAAAAAGATTCATGCGCTCTCCTCCGTAAAATAG
>CAYXAN010000389.1:0-1770 GCA_964461705.1 uncultured Sarcina sp.
GGTCTTAAGAATGCGGTTGTGGCTGCCTCTCCGGAGGGGATTCTGGTTTCGGACAAGGAGCAGTCCAGCTATATCAAGCCCTATGTGGATGCCATGGACCAGAAGGTGATGTTTGCCGAGAAATCCTGGGGTTTCTTTCAGGTTCTGGATGTGGAGAGGGAGAGTCTGACCATTCTGGTAAAGCTCAAGGAAGGCCATCAGATGAACTATCACAGCCATGAACATCGGGACGAGATCTGGAACATCATTTCCGGAGAGGGCCGTACCATTTTGGACGGTGTGGAGCAAAGGGTGCGGCAGGGAGATGTGATCACCATGAAGGCCGGCTGCCGCCATACCATCGTGGCCGATACGGAGCTCAAGATCATTGAGGTTCAGATCGGAGAGGAAATCAGCGTACAGGACAAGCAGAAATTCGAGCTGGAAATCTGAAACGGCAATGATTCGCGGGTTACAGTATATTTGACGCCCCGTCGCTGGCAGGCGGCTGAACGATGAGGTCAAAAGACCTTTTGCACCCGGAATCATAACATTCGAGACAATGCTTTCCTGCGGTGATTTGCACAGACGGGTGAGGAGTGTTAATATCTGACACTATGACAGGGGATAGGCATAAACATCCGACGGTTAAAATTATCGTCACGACACATAAAAAATACCGTATTCCTTCAGATCCCATGTATCTTCCGATACATGTTGGGGCAGCCATTGAGAAAACGGGAGAGGGGCAGGAGCCGGAGCTGGGGTATGTCAAGGACAACATCGGCGTCAACATCAGCTCCCGCAATCCGTATTTTTGCGAGCTGACGGGGCTGTACTGGGCGTGGAAGCACATTCACACCGATTATATCGGGCTGGTGCATTACCGGCGGCATTTCCGCGGGAACGGAAAGACGCATCGCTCCGGCATCAAGGGGGACATCTTCGATAAGGTGCTGACCTATAAGGAGCTGGAGCCGATGCTGGGCAAATACAAGGTGTTTGTCCCGGCAAAGCGCTGGTACTTCATTGAAAGCCTGTATTCCCATTACGAGCATTCGCATTACATTGAGCATCTGGACAAGACGAGGAACATTCTGAAGGAGCGTTATCCGGAGTATGTACCGGCCTTTGATCAGGTGATGTCCGAGACCTCCGGTCATATGTTCAATATGATGGTGATGGAGCGGGATATTCTGGACGAATACTGCAGGTGGCTGTTTGACATCCTGTTTGAGCTGGAGCGTCAGGTGGACATTCGGGGCTATTCGTACTTTCAGGGACGGTATTGCGGCCGTGTCGGGGAGCTCATCCTGAATGTGTGGCTGCGTTACCAGGTGGAGAGCGGGCACCTTGCGGCCTCGGACATCAAGGTGCTTCCCTATCTGTATGTGGAACGGGTCAACTGGTGGAAAAAGGGCAGGAAGTTCCTCCGGGCCAAGTTCCTTCATGAAAAATATGAGGTATAGCGCAGCGGCCGGGCTTTCGGCATGAGGGAGCCTGGACTTTGGAATCGCGCCACAGGGAGCCATGGGATTATCGACAGTAGGTGAATTCAAGAAAATGAAGCCGGGCAATGCGG
This sequence comes from uncultured Sarcina sp., assembly GCA_964461705.1. GTDB lineage: Bacteria > Bacillota > Clostridia > Lachnospirales > Lachnospiraceae > CAG-791. The sequence goes on from CAYXAN010000389.1 coordinate 1,562, forward strand.
TCACGCTCACGGACAGGCAGCTGCACGAGCTGCAGTCGACGTTGAACCGTATGCTGGAGGATATGGCAGAGTGCTGCAGCCGCCACGGTATCACCTTCCTTCTGGGAGGAGGGTCCTGTCTGGGGGCTGTGCGGCATCATGCCTTTATCCCGTGGGATGATGACGTCGACGTCAACATGCCAAGGAAGGATCATGCCCGCTTTGTGGAG
>CAYXAN010000390.1:0-1767 GCA_964461705.1 uncultured Sarcina sp.
ATCAATGCCACGTTAATCAGCTGCGTCAGTGCGGCAAGAAGCGGAACACTCAAGGCCGCAACGATACCCAGTACGGATTTGTCCGTCCAGGCATTCTGCAGTGTGAACCAGGGAGAATTTCCGATGTTCAGACCAAGGAAATTGTTGTACTGCTCCAGCTTGGAAACCGTCGTCTGAATTTCCCCGGACAATCCGGTAAAGGCTTCTCCGAGAGCCGTCCAGTCTGCTGTAGAAAACCGATTCAAAACATCGATATATACATTTTGAACAACACTTGCAACACCGTTGACAAAATCATCGGATTTGAATTCATTGGAAAACTGTGCTGCAGCAGAGGTTGCCTGAAGATAATCCGTTGCTCCCTGGGAGTTCATCAGGTTCGACACCAGCGGAAAGAAGGCATCCTTTACAATTCCTACATAAGCAGGGATATTGTAAATAACACGGTACAAAGCGAACAGGATCGGCATCTGAATCAGAAGCTGAACACAGCTTCCCATAGGAGACACACCGTATTTCCTGTACAGGGCCTGCTGCTCCTCATTCATCCGCATCATGGATTCCTGATCCTTGCGGTTTTTGTACTTTGCCTGAATTTTGGAAAGCTCCGGCTGCATCTTCTGCTGAAGCTTTGAAAACTTCTGCTGACGAACGGTCAGCGGCATCAGCGCCATGTAAATAACAATTGTAAAAATAATGATGGAAAGACCGATATTCGGAATTCCGATTTTGTTCAGAACCCAGAAGATACCGTTCATCAGATAGCCAAGGACCTTAGCGATGGGTCCTATGATAAATGAAGTACTGGCTGTCCATGCCATAGGATTGTAATCCTCCTTTGCTTTGAGGATTGCGGGAGCGCGCTGCGCGCTGCAATCCGGGTATCATGGGGTCAAAAAGCCTTTTGACCCCAACATCATTTTGTGTCAGGGAACAGGATCATAGCCTCCGTGCGAAAACGGATTGCATCGAAGAATTCTCCACAGCGTCAAAAATCCCCCCTTGATCGCACCATACTTTTCAATGGCCTGCAGTCCGTACTCCGAACAGGTCGGTGTATACGGACATTTGGTTCTTTTCAACGGAGAAAGATATCTTCGATAAAATCGGATTCCCGCCAGCATCATCCTTTTAACCATTTGCGGATTCTCCATGATAGATCCCGGCTTTTTTCAACAGGAAGAGAAGCGCTCTTTCGATCTCCTGATAACTGGCACCGTTTGCCGATCTGCGCCCGACAACTGCAATATCCGAACCGCTATCGAATGTATGCTCATGCAGTCTGTAGCTCTCACGCACCAGCCGTTTGATCCTGTGCCGCACAACGCTGTTCCCTACCTTTTTACTGACAGATATTCCGATTCTGTTCCGATCGCTGTCGTTGCTCATGACATAAACGACCAGATATTTGTTGGCATAGGATTTCCCGAGCTTATAGCACGCCCTGAAATCATCATTTTTCCTAATGGATTCCACGGTTCCCCTTAAAAATAAGCCGATTACGAATGCTTTACGGATTGCGGGAGCGCGCTGCGCGCTGCAATCCGGGTATCATGGGGTCAAAAGCCTTTCGACCCACAGCACCAATAATCTGTATCTGTTCAGAACTCATACGAAAAAGGACCGCATCGCTGCGGTCCTGAATGGATTAAACGGTTAACTGTTTTCTCCCTTTTGCTCTTCTTGCTGATAATACCTTACGTCCGCCAGCAGTTGCCATTCTTGCACGGAATCCGTGAACCTTGGAACGCTGTCTCTTTTTCGGCT
>CAYXAN010000391.1:0-1767 GCA_964461705.1 uncultured Sarcina sp.
AGGGTGCAATGCGTTCACCCCCGCCTTATCTCTGGCATAGGGTGCCACATCGATCCAGTTGTCGGAATACAAAAGTCCTGTCCTGATATCCGGCTTTTCCCTGCGCAGATGCACCAGGGTATAGTGGTTGAAGGAGGAATAAATGACACGCTCCTCCATCCCCTTTCGCGCCGTCAGCTCCAGTACCTTCTCCTCCAGCCCCCGGTACCAGAAGATGCCGGTCTTGAGCTCCACATTCACCGTCAATCCGGTCGGCTTCAGCAGGTCATACACCTCCTCCAGGGTCGGAATCTGCGCTCTCTCATATTCCGGATGCACACGGTTGAAGTTCAGTCTCCGAAGCTCCGCGAAGGTATGATCCTTGATATAGCCCGTTCCGTCACTGACCCGCTCCAGGGATTCATCGTGTGCCACCACGACCGTTCCGTCCGACGTCAGCTGGACATCCAGCTCCACGCCGTCTGCTCCCATTTCGACGGCCTTTTCAAAGGAGATCAGGGTGTTTTCCGGTGCGTACTGTGATGCCCCCCTGTGAGCCCATATCAACGTTTTCATTTGCCCGTTCCTCCTGCGACAGGTTATCCAGCGATAGGCTTTTACGGAAACGCTGATAAAATCAACGTTTCCGTAACGATAGAATTTCCCTGGAGAGCTTTCGCTGCATCGCCCTACGCCGCTGCCTCCACTCTTGTGCTCATTACGAATAAGATCAGACCGATCAGGAAAAAGACCGCGATGACACCGACGCCGTAATTGGCAACTCCGGTGGCCTGGGATACAAGGCTCATCACCGTGGTTCCGATGAAGGATGCGCCCTTCCCGCAGATATCATAAAATCCGAAAAACTCTCCGGACCGATCCGCCGGAATAATCTTTGTAAAATACGAACGCGACAGGGACTGGATGCCTCCCTGGAACATGCCGACCACAACGGCCAGAACCCAGAACTGCCATGCCGCATTCATGAAGATCGCAAAAACAGCAATGCCCGTGTAGGCAGCAATGGCAACCAGAATCAGCTTCTGTGCCATGCCCTTCTGCGCCAGTCTGCCGTACAAAAGAGCGCACGGGAATGCCACAAACTGCGTCACCAGGAGCGCCAGCAGCATATCGGTCGTGCCAAGTCCCAGCGCCGTTCCGTAGGCCGTGGACATATCAATGATGGTGTAGACCCCGTCAATATAGAAGAAAAATGCCAGCAGAAAGAGGAGAATTTTTTTGTTCTCGAACAGATCTCTCAGGCTGATCCCCAGCTGCTGCAGGATTCCTTTGCGTTCCTCCTCCCCTGTAAGAAAATTTTTCTGCTGATAGCTTTTCAGGATCGGAACGGAAACGAGTCCCCACCACAATGCGGTAATGACCATGGATAAGGACAGCGCCAGCATCTGGGAAATCCCGATTTTCTCTGCAAACAGAACCAGCAGAAGACAGGCAATAAACGGAACGCAGCTTCCGATGTACCCCCACGCATATCCCTGCGAGGAGACATTATCCATCCGCTCCTGTGTGGTGACATCCACCAGCGTGGAATCATAGATGACAAGACTCAGGGAATACAGAACCTTCACAATGCAGAACACCGCCAGAAAAACAAGCCATTCCCGGGCGGCACCCAGAGCCGCGCAGCCGGCGGCGCCAAGAACAATCGTGACCGCAAAAAAGCTCTTTTTGTGCCTGCCCCGGTCTGCCGCCGCTCCCAGAACAGGTCCCAGAAGAGCCACGAGAACCGTGGTCAGAGAGATGGTGTATCCCCAGTAGGCAAGATAG
>CAYXAN010000392.1:0-1765 GCA_964461705.1 uncultured Sarcina sp.
GGAGGCGGAAAACATTGCAGCCGATTATGAGATCCTCTGCGAAAAGGAAGAGAAGGTCGATGTCATTCAGGAGCTTTTGAAGGAGGATGAGGACCTGGAGGAGAATCTGGTAACCAGGGCTCCTGTGGTTTGCGTCATGGGTCACGTTGACCACGGCAAAACATCCATCCTGGATTACATTCGTCATTCCCGGGTAACGGAAAAGGAAGCCGGCGGCATCACACAGGCGATCGGCGCGTATACGGTATCGGTTCAGGACCGCACCATTACCTTCCTGGATACACCGGGTCATGAGGCCTTTACGGCGATGCGCCTGCGCGGTGCGCAGTCGACGGACATCGCGGTGCTGGTTGTCGCGGCGGATGACGGCGTTATGCCGCAGACGGTTGAGGCAATCAACCATGCGAAGGCGGCCGGTGTCGAAATCATTGTCGCCGTCAATAAGATGGATAAGGCAGATGCCAATCCGGACAAGGTGAAGGAGCAGTTGTCCAAATATGAGCTGATTCCTGCCGCCTGGGGCGGACAGACCGAGTTTGTTCCGGTATCCGCCAAGACAGGCGAGGGCATCGATGAGCTTCTGGACACCATTCTTCTGCAGGCAGACGTAATGGAGCTGAAGGCCAATCCGGATCGTCTGGCCAGAGGTCTTGTCCTGGAGGCAAAGCTGGATCGCGGCCGCGGTCCTGTGGCCAATGTGCTGGTGCAGAAGGGTACGCTTCACGTGGGAGATTTCATCTCCGCAGGGCCTGCCTTCGGCAAGGTTCGCGCCATGATCAATGATAAGGGCAAGAACGTAAAGGAAGCAGGTCCCTCCGAGCCTGTGGTGGTTCTTGGTCTGTCGGACGTGCCGGGGGCCGGCGAGGTCATCGTGGCTCATCCGAACAACGACGAGGCAAAGGCATACGCACAGACCTATAAGGCGCAGCACAAGGAAGAGCTGGTGGAAGAAAACGTCATGTCCATGAACGTGGAGGATCTGTTTGATCAGATGCGCGAAGGAAAGATGAAGGAGCTGGAGCTGATTGTCAAGGCAGATGTGCAGGGCTCTGTGGAGGCTTTGTGCGGATCCTTGCAGAAGCTTTCCAACGATGAGGTCAAGGTGCGCATTATCCACAGCGCTGCCGGAAACATCACGGAATCCGATGTGGACCTGGCTGCGGCCTCCAATGCGGCCATCATCGGCTTTAACGTCCATCCGGATTCCACGGCAAAATCCATTGCGGAGCACAACGGCGTGTCGATCCACCTGTATAAGGTCATCTATCAGGCGATTGATGATGTCAATGCAGCTCTGAACGGGATGCTGGCTCCTGTCTATGAGGAGAAGGTCATCGGACACGCGGAGGTTCGGCAGCTGTTTAAATCCGGCAAGATCGGCAACATTGCCGGCTCCATGGTTTTGGATGGTCAGATTGAAAAGGGCTGCACCGTTCGCATCACCCGAGACGGCGAGAAGATTTTTGAGGGCGCATTGGCATCCCTCAAGCGCTTTAAGGACGATGTGAAGGAGGTCAAGGCCGGATATGACTGCGGCCTTGTGTTCGCGGACTTTGACGCGATGAATGTCGGGGATCAGATTGAGGCTTATAAGATGGTTGAGGTGCCGCGGGAGGAAGTAATCGCCCGGAAGGAAAAGGAAGCAGCAAGAAAGGCAAAGGAAAACGCATAAGGCTCAGCCGTATCACGCGTTTGTGCGCAAGGCCGCAGCGCACTGCATTCGGCAGTGCACTGCGGCCTTGCAGTAAACAGCAGAAAATGCCAT
>CAYXAN010000393.1:0-1757 GCA_964461705.1 uncultured Sarcina sp.
AACATCTATCTGCCGACCGTTTCCTCTATTTCCAATGCGGTTCTCATCACGCAGTATCTGCGTCAGCTGCAAAACTGCGTCCGTGTTCCATATCCCAACTACATCGATTATTCAAATTATCTGACAACTCTTATTGTCGCCGAATTATACCGACAGTTTCTTTCTGTCTATAAACGTCCTCAGCAGAACGTTTCCATCGCTCCACCAAGCTCCGATTCGCGAGAAACGAGTAATAAGACCAACCGAATCTACAATGATATGGCAAATTATATTTCCTTCTCTATCTCGAGGAATCTGAAGACATCTGATGTCGCAAACGAACTCGGATATTCTGAAAAATATCTTTCGCAGATTTGCAGGTCAAACACCGGTTACACCTTGAAAAGATATATCATGAACCAGAAAATCGAGCATGCCAATTTCCTTCTCTTAGACACCAACATGTCTATTGAAGCAATCGGCATGGATCTTGGTTTTTCCAGCAGTCAAGCCTTTAGCCGAACCTACAAAACAATTATGGGAATTTCTCCGTTCAGCTACAGAAACATGTATTCCAAAAGACTGGATAATATTCATTGATGAGAAAAACATTGCCAGTGCACAGTCCGAAATACATTACTTCATCAGGATCTTTTCTTCGCGGCCAGAACCAGGCCATGGAAATGCTTTATTCTGCGCTTCCTCTGGCCAGCGCATCCACAAACGCCTGTGCCTTCTGTGTAATCATCTTAAAATCACCGCGTTCAACTGCTGATCTATCCACAAGATTTCCGCCGATTCCGAAGGAGGTCGCCCCAGCACGATTAAAATCTGCGATATTGTTTACATCCACCCCGCCCACCGCGCTCATTGGGATATGACCGAGCGGACCTCTGACCGCCTTGATGTAATCGAGTCCTGCCAGACTTGCCGGAAATATCTTGACGATGTCCGCACCGCAGCGATACGCAAATTCGATCTCTGTCGGTGTGAACGCTCCGCACATAATAGGCATTCCAAATTCGTGGGAAGCACGGATCACCTTCTCATTTGTGTTGGGCGTAATGATATATTTAGCCCCAGCCTCATATGCCTCCCGCACCTGTTCCTCCGACAGTACCGTTCCGGCACCGATCCACATTCTGTCTCCCCTGTTCCCGGCCAGCATCTCTATGGACCGAATTGTTTCGAAGATTCCGTTCTCTTTCTTTTGATCAAACGTCACCTCCATCAGCCGGATTCCGCCCTCGTACAGAGCATCCGCAAGCGGCAGCATGTCCGCTGTTGTCACCCCCCGTACAATGGCAACGATTTTGTATTGCTTCACAGCATGAAGAACCTCCGCATTGATCTCCATCTCATCCCCTCCTTCGCATTTCGTGAATTACCCAAACCCCCATACCGGAGGCCGGAGTTCCCTCAGTGTTGTGATACAGTGTCACATGGTCAAACAGTCCCTCCTGCTCCAGCAAATATTGCAGAGAGGATGCCAGCGGTTCCTTTCCGAAAATGATTGCATTCCTTATTCCGCTCCCTGTAAGCAGCTCACTGCCTGAAACTGCTGCAATATCATTTTCCAGCGTGGCTCCCAGGAGGAAACTTGCACATTGTTCGGGATCCTTTGTCACAAACTGATTACATATTCTGGTCAAAAAAGCCGCTCTTCCATAGCTTGCGCAGCCTCTTGCCGAATGATATCCGGCAGACAGCAGTTCCATGGCCGGCTTATTTGCAAAGTGATGCCGGACCGCATCCCCCACAATGCTGTATTGCGTTGT
>CAYXAN010000394.1:0-1742 GCA_964461705.1 uncultured Sarcina sp.
CGAACATCAGCATATCGCCGGCCTTCAGGTTCGGCTCCACATCCTTCTTGTACATGTCAGCCTGAAGCTCATCGTTGATCAGAATCATGATCACATCAGACTGCTTCACCGCCTCAGCCGTCGTCAGAACGGTCAGCCCCTGTGCCTCAGCCTTCGCCTTGGACTTGGAGCCCTCGTACAAACCGACCACAACATCAACCCCGGAATCCTTCAGGTTCAATGCATGCGCATGCCCCTGAGAGCCGTAGCCGACGATACATACCTTTTTACCCTCCAGAAGAGAGAGATTGCAATCCTCCTGATAATAAATCCTTGCCTCAGCCATTTCCTAAGTCCTCCTAACCTTTATTTGTTCCATTTCTTCGAAAACCGCAGAAATGAAAACTGCACTTTATCTTCATCGGACCAGAGAATCCTCTGTTTCGAATGGATAATTCTCACTCCTTGCTGACCGGAACCACGTTTCCGTTCTCATCCAGATAAATGACGGACTCCGTGCCTCTTGCCAGTCCTGCGATCCCGGTCCTCGCAAGCTCCAGGATCTCATAGCCGCCCAGCAGCTTCAGGAAGGCATCGATTTTCCCCTGATTTCCGGTAATCTCAATGATCAGGGAATCCGGCGCAACATCCACGATGCTGCCGCGGAAAATATTGGTGATGGCAATAATATTCTCCCGCTTCACATCATCGACGCGAACCTTGATCATCGCAAGCTCACGATAAACCGACTCACTGGGAGGAAGCTCATGTATCTCACGGACATCCACCAGCTTACGTACCTGCTTCTCGATCTGATCCAGAACATCGTCATCCCCGGAAGCGACAATCGTAATCCTGGTATAACGGGGATCTGCCGTCCGTCCGGCCGTAATGGACTCAATGTTGTAGCCCCGACGGGAAAACAGTCCGGATATTCTGGACAGAACACCGGAGGTGTTGTCAACCAGAAGCTGAAATACCTTTTTATGCAATTCTTCCTGTATCATATCTTCATTTCCCATTGTCTGTGAACCATATGTACTTCGTAGTATCTGTCATACATTTTCTGTATGATCCACAAATTGAAACTTATTATAGGCTTCGCTATTTGAAAAAACAACACGAGAATGGTCACGCTACAAAAGAAGTATAAAGATATCTTTTTCGTATCGTCCGCTTCTTCAGGATTGTGCTTCACTGCATTTGGCAACCGCCAGCGTTCCCGTCCGCGTGATTTCTACGATGGAAATGGTTTTAAAGGTCTCCAGAAACATTCTCACCCGTTCCGGGGTATCACAGATCTGAATGGTCATCATGCTCTTCGACATATCTACGATCTGTGCCCCCATAATGGTGCAGTTTTCCATGATATCCCGACGGTTGCTGCGGTTGTACTTGACCTTCAGAAGCATCAGCTCTCTGGCAATGGCCTCCTGCTCGTTAAAGGTCTTCACCTTGATCACATCCAGCTTTTTGTTCAGCTGCTTTTCGATCTGCTCCAGCGTTCTCTCCTCCCCGCTGGACACGATGATCATATGCGAAACCGTCGGATCATCCGTTTCCCCGACAGCCAGAGAATCAATGTTAAAGCATCTTCGCCAGAAAAGTCCTGCCACCTTGCACAGCACGCCTGCACGGTTTTCCACCAACACGGAATAAATTCGTTTCATTTTCCTCTCCCCAAAAGTCTCTCGAAGCCTCCCGAAAGAAGTCCTCACGCCAGTACATCCGGATTCACGTCCACCTCCATCAGGACAGACTCG
>CAYXAN010000395.1:0-1736 GCA_964461705.1 uncultured Sarcina sp.
AAGGGATATAACAGCAATGACAAAAATCTTATTCGTTTGCCACGGCAATATCTGCCGTTCGCCGATGTGTGAGTTTGCGATGAAGGACCTGGTTCGTAAAAGGGGCATCGAGGCACAGTGGGAGATTGCCTCGGCAGCTACTACCACGGAGGAAATCTGGGGAGGAAAGGGAAACCCGATCTACCCTCCTGCCAGAAAGGAGCTGCTTCGGCACGGAATCGGCACGGAAGGCAATGAGCTCGGCGTTGCCGCAAAAAGGGCGAGGCTCCTGACCGCCCGGGATTATGATCGCTATGATCATATCATCGGGATGGACCGGGAGAATCTTTATGACATGCGGGATCTCTGCAAGGGCGATCCGGAGCATAAGATTTCACTGCTCCTTGATTGGACAGGGCAGCCCCGAGACGTCGCAGATCCCTGGTACACGCGAAACTTCGAGGCAACATGGAACGATGTTGAGAGAGGCTGCGAAGCCATCCTGGAGCATTATTCCTCTGACCTTCCGACAATGACCTCCCGCGGACCGGTGCCCTCGATGTTCCCCGAATAATCCACAGCCTGGAGGAAAATGACAGGAGAAAAATCCGCGAGCCCACAGGATTGTGCTGATTGCACAAACAAGTAAGCTTATAAAATGTTTCGTTGTGTGAAATCCACAGAGGTGATATAGTCGAAATGGATCTGCAGGGATCCTGAGATTCATCGTCGGCCATGCCGGCGGGGAACATTTGTTGTTATCTGCAGCCGCCCGGAGCGGAGCATCGGTACGAAAAGCGAGGCAGTATTTTGGTACACGGCTTTTGGGCAGCTGCCATTATTTACGGAGGTTTCATATGGCGAACAGAATCGTGCTTAACACCGTCTCGTATCATGGAAAGGGTGCAATTCAGGAGATTCCGGGAATTGCGAAGAGAGAGGGATTTCAGAAGGTTTTCTTATGCTCTGATCCCGATCTGGTGAGATTCGGCGTGACGGCCAAGGTCTCGGATCTGCTGGAAAAGGAAGGAATTCCGTATACCCTGTATTCCGAGATTAAGCCCAATCCTACGATAGAGAACGTGCTGACCGGTGTGCAGGCATTCAAGGATGCGGGGGCAGATTCCATCATTGCCGTAGGGGGAGGATCCTCCATGGATACGGCGAAGGCCATCGGTATCATCATTAAGAACCCGGAATTTTCAGATGTCCGTTCGCTGGAAGGTGTTGCTCCGACAAAAAACCATGCGGTGACGACCATTGCGGTTCCGACGACAGCCGGTACGGCAGCAGAGGTTACCATCAATTATGTGATCACGGATCCGGAGAAGGTTCGCAAGTTCGTGTGCGTAGATGAACATGACATTCCCGCTTATGCCGTCATCGATCCGGATATGATGTCGTCCATGCCCAAGGGACTGACGGCGGCAACCGGTATGGATGCGCTGACGCATGCCATCGAGGGATACACCACGAAGGCGGCCTGGGAGCTGACGGATATGTTCCACTATGAAGCCATCAAGCTGATTTCCGAGAATCTGCGCGCAGCGGTGAACAATGAACCTGCAGGGCGTGAAGGAATGGCACTTGGACAGTACATTGCGGGAATGGGCTTTTCCAATGTAGGTCTGGGTATTGATCATGCCATGGCACACACGTTGTCCGCACACTATGACCCGCCGCACGGCGTTGCCTGCGCGATGTTCCTGCCGATCTCCATGGAATTCAACAAGGAGTACACCGGCGAGCGTCTTCGC
>CAYXAN010000396.1:0-1722 GCA_964461705.1 uncultured Sarcina sp.
GAGGAAATTGATCTTCCGAAGACGTGAGAGAAGGGCACACTGATTATGGCTACGCCGAATACCATGAAGCCCTTTTCCTTTATGGTGAACGATAAGAATGTCGGCTTTGACATTGCCGTCGCCGCAGGCTTCTGCCGGGAATACGGGTATGGTCTGAAGATTGAGAATGTGGATTTTGCCGGGGTTTTAAGCGGCATTGAAACGGGCAGATATGACATGGCGGCCGGGCAGATTTCATGGACTGCAGAGCGGGCCGAGAAGGTTCTGTATTCGGATTTTTATTATACCCAGGAGCTTGTTCCCATTGTCCGCAGTGCGGAATATGACTGCAGTGCGCTGGTTACGGCGGGGGCGGATGCAGGGGAAACAAATGCTGGGGAAATGAATGCGGAAGGAGAGGAAGCGAGCGCTGCGGCCGCAAAGACTGCCGCAGCAAAGGGAACGGTATGGCAGAGTCTTCGCAAAACCCTGCTGGATGAAAACCGGTGGCAGACCATTCTTCGGGGACTGCTGGTGACGGCTGAAATTACAATGGGCGGCTTTGCCCTTGCGAATCTTCTCGGTGCCGTGTTCTGCGCGATGGCTATGTCGAAGAGAAAGGGACTCAGGATAACGGCTGCTGTTTATTCCGGACTGATGCAGGGGCTTCCGATCGTTGTGATCCTGATGCTGCTGTACTACGTTGTTTTCGCGCATTCCAGAATGAACAATGTTGTGGTGGCCATCATCGGCTTCGGATTGGTTTTCGGCGCTTATATGGCCCAGCTGTTCGAGGGCGGCATCGGCGGCGTGGAAAAGGGACAGTGGGAGGCTTCGCTTGCCATCGGCTTTACAAAGCGTCAGACCTTCTTCGGCATTGTGCTCCCGCAGGCCGTTCGAACCATGCTGCCGGGATATTTCAGCAATCTGATCAGTCTGATGAAGGGGACGGCCGTGGTCGGCTATATTGCGGTTGCCGATCTGACAAGGGCAGGTGATATCATCCGCAGCAGTACCTATGAGGCGTTTGCTCCGCTTATTGTCATTGCGGCGATCTATTTTGCAATATCCTGCCTGCTGCTGGCATTGATGAAGCAGCTTCAGAAAAAGCTGGCACCCAGGCGGACGGCAGATCCTGCCGGGAAACCATACAGAGGAGGCGAGGAGAAATGATTTCCATTCAGCATTTGCACAAATCATACGGAGACTTCACGCCCTTGAAGGATGTGAATGCAGAGATTCGAAAGGGAGATGTCATTTCCATCATCGGTCCCTCCGGCGCCGGCAAGTCCACCCTGCTGCGGTGCCTGAACCGGCTGGAGGAGCCGACCTTTGGCACAATCCTTGTGAACGGCATCGACATCGGAGCGAAGGATTGCCGGCTGAATCTGGTGCGGCAGAAAATGGGAATGGTGTTCCAGAATTTCAATCTCTTTCAGCATATGAATGTCATCGAGAACATCATGTATGCTCCGATGAAGCTGCGCGGCATGTCCCGGGAGGAGGCATATGAGCAGGGAATGAGACTGCTGCGGACGGTTGGACTTGCGGATAAGGAGAAAAGCTATCCGGATGAGCTGTCCGGAGGACAGAAGCAGCGCATTGCCATTGCAAGGACGCTTGCCATGGATCCTGAAATCATTCTGTTTGACGAGCCTACCTCCGCACTGGATCCGACCATGGTGGGAGAGGTGTTGGCGGTAATTCGCCGACTTGCCAGGGAAGGGATGACGATGCTGATTG
>CAYXAN010000397.1:0-1713 GCA_964461705.1 uncultured Sarcina sp.
GGTCACCATGGAGTGGGCAACGGTGCTGACCATCGTTGTGGGCGCGTTGGTGATGCTGGCTCTCTACGCATTTACACAGAAAACAAAGCTGGGAAGGGCTATGCGCTGTGTTTCGGAGGATAAGGAAGCGGCAGCCCTGATGGGCATCAACGTGAACCGCACCATTTTGCTGACCTTTGCCATCGGCTCCGGTCTCTCGGCCGTGGCGGCATTGATGTATATGGCACAGTATCCGAAGATTTATACGACGATGGGCTCTTTGCTGGGACTGAAGGCGTTTGTCGCGGCTGTTCTTGGCGGCATCGGTATTCTGCCGGGGGCCATGATCGGCGGCGTGGTGATCGGTCTGGTGGAGTCCTTCACCACAACCTATGTCAGCTCCAGTCTGACGGACACCTTCGTGTTCCTGATCCTCATCATCGTGCTCATCATCAAGCCTGCGGGACTGCTGGGAAAGAACGTGGGGGAGAAGGTTTAAGAACCTGCTGATGAAAGCAGCGTTTCCTTAAGGAATGCCGCAAAGTATCTGCGGCATGCGGAGAGAAGTTTTGAAAGAGGTAGGTATGAAATTCAAATCACAGACAGCAAAGGGTTATCTGGTAAATACCGTTGTGACGGCTGTTCTCTTCCTGCTCCTGTGCATCATCAGCAGATCCGGAGCAGGACAGGCGGATTTTTTCAAGCTGGTGCTGACACCGAACCTGTGGCAGTGCTGCTATCTGGTGCTGCTGGCCGCATCTCTGAACCTTGTGCTGGGATTCTTAGGACAGCTGTCCTTGGGACACTGCGGCTTCATGGCCGTGGGTGCCTATACGGCGGCGCTGCTGTCACTGGCATTGCAGCGGGCCGGTGTATATGAGGAAAAGTCCGGAATCGGCTTCACCGTCATCATGTTCCTGTGTATTCTGGCGTCGGGCCTTCTGGCCGCTGCCATCGGCTTTGTCGTCGGAATTCCTGCCCTTCGGCTGAAGGGCGATTATCTGGCCATCATTACCCTTGGCTTCGGAATGATCATTGTAAACACCATCAATAACCTCCCCTTCGCCGGTCAGAACGGACTGGAGCAGGGAAGCGCGGCGGCCTCCCTGTACGCCAACGGGCTGGGCTTCGGAACAAAGGTGAAGGTCGATTATCTGTGGGCCGGGGTGCTGGTCACCATCCTTGGCGTCACCATGATGTTCATGTTTGTCCGATCCAAATACGGACGTGCCATCAAGGCCATCCGGGACGATGAGATCGCGGCCGCGGCCTCCGGCATCAACACCTCCCGCTACAAGGTGCTGACCTTTACTTATTCCGCCTTTTTTGCCGGTGTGGCCGGTGCACTGTATGCCTGCACAAACCAGACCTTGTCCACCTCCTCCTTTGCTTTTACCAACGGAGGAATCCTGAACTCTACCTTCGTGGTGGTCATGGTGGTGCTGGGCGGAATGGGATCCCTCACCGGCTCCGTTGTGGCGGCGATCATCATGTTCTTCGTAAACTACGAGATCAAAAACGGGGCATGGGTCAAGGCTCTTCCGGCAGCACTGCAGGCGGTGTTTACCTATCCTATGCTGGTGTATGCGATTGTGCTGATCATCATCATTATTTTCCGGCCGAGAGGAATTTTCGGAACCTATGAGTTCTCCCTGGTGAACCTGAAAAAGGATATTCAGACAGTCAGAGCCAGAAAGGCAGCGGAAAAGGCAGAAAGAGGGACCGTATGAAGAA
>CAYXAN010000398.1:0-1710 GCA_964461705.1 uncultured Sarcina sp.
CCGCTACGGATCAAATAATGCCGGCGGTGTATGGCAATTTCTGCTGAATATCATCATGTTTGTACCGCTGGGCTTTCTTCTTCCCGTCGTATTCAAAAGATTACGGTCCTGGCATGGTGTGCTGGCTGTATCTTTGGCCTTCACGGCCGCAACGGAGCTGCTTCAGCTGATTTCATACAGAGGAACCGATATTGACGATGTCATTGCCAATACGGTGGGCGGGCTATGCGGTTTCGCGCTGTATCTGGTGATGATCGGGCTGATGCATATCCTATGCCATAAAAGCATTGCCGTTTCCAAGTATCGGTCGAGACTGGCCGCCGGTATTGTGCTTCTTGTTCTTGTAACGGGCGTATTTATCTCATTGAAATTTTGCGACGGTTCCTCTAAATACGGAAATCTTTATTACGGTCATCTGATTCCGAATGAAGCAGAAGTGAAAGTCACCCTTGATGACACGCAGACAGAACGACCTGTATATCAATACGCAGAGCATATTTCGCTCATTGCTTTGGAAGAAAAGCTGCAGGCGGTCACAAAGTTTGCCGGTGCTTGGGCAGAAAATCACACAGATGAAACCTACTATTCTCTATCGGATGGAGACAGCAAGGTCATCTTTATCTTTCCTTATAACACGTGGAGTGTGTATTACGAATACGGTGCTGACGGGGAAACGGCTTCGAAGGAGATGGATGAATCTTCGGCGCTGCAAAAGGCATGGGAATATATGGAAGAATTCGGAATTGAAAATACCGATGTGGTTTATGCTTCTGAAAATGGAGCAGACTATGCCGTAGATCATTACTATTTTGATTTTATACCAACTGCAGAGGACGGCATGACGAGGGTTTACGGAGATGTTCTGTTGGAGCTCGGCAAGGACGGAAGACTTATCTCTATTTCCGACAGCAGGATCTGGTGCGAATTTGTCGAAAATGTGCAATGTATTTCCATGTCAGACAGTATTGAGGCGGCACAGGAGGTAGGATGCGGCGATTGGCAGGGCAAAGCGGTTGTGGAAAGCGTAGAAGAAAGTTATTCTTTTATTTCGGAAACCGGGTATTTAATCCCTACATGGAAGATCAACGGATATCTTGATGACGGCAGTCAGACGCTGGAGTGGCATCCGCAGATCGATGCAGTAAAATGATCAGAACAGTAAGCGCCGATCAGCCGGCAAAGCATCAGACGGTGCAGAAAACAGGGGCGTTTCAGACATTGTGGGCGGAGAACGATGAAAACAATACGAGTTGTTGCGGCGATTATTCAGTCACTGAATGAGAATGGCGAGCCGGTCATTTTCGCTACGCAGCGAGGATACGGCGAATTTAAGGATGGCTGGGAGTTTCCCGGCGGAAAGATCGAACCGGGGGAAACTCCGCAGGAGGCAGTCAGACGTGAGATCATGGAGGAGCTTGACGCAGAGATCAGGGTGGGAGCCTTGATCGATACGATTGAGTATGATTATCCGGAATTTCATCTGTCGATGGATTGCTTCTGGTGCGAAATGGTAACCGGTGATCCGGTGCTGAAGGAGCATGAGGCTGCGAGGTGGCTGACGAGAGAACAGCTGAGCGATGTGGACTGGCTGCCGGCGGATCGAACCATTATTGGAAGCATTGCGGCTGCGCTGCCATGCTCAAGGTCAGCGGCACCTATGAAAAGCTGATGAACTACGACGAGCTGCCCCGTGAGCAGTCGCTGGAAAAG
>CAYXAN010000399.1:0-1707 GCA_964461705.1 uncultured Sarcina sp.
TCTCTTCCAGATTCGCCATGCCGTCTTACCTCCCGAATATCGATTGTCGCGCCAACCACTCCATTTTACTCTGAAGCAGAATCTGCCGCAACCGCCTGTCAAAGGAAATGCACCTGACGCCGCCTGTCCCTGTCTGCCCCGCCTGTCAAAGGAAATGCGCTGTGCGGATGCACAGCTTCTCCCCGGTAAAGGGCTGCAGACACTCCACGGATACAGCTGTCAAAAGCGCATGTGTCCTGCCGTCTGCCATGGATTTTACCTGCTCCGCCGGCGATGCCGCCGCAGTCCCGTACAGGGTGTCTCCCACCAGGGGATGTCCGATGCCCGCCAGATGAACCCGGATCTGATGGGTGCGTCCGGTGTCGATGCGGCAGCGCAGGACGGAACGATTCCTCCTGCGGTCCTCCGTTATCACCTCATAGCGGGTGAGCGCATGAAGTCCCTTCCCCTTCTCGCAAATACGCATCTTCATGAGAACCCCGGGGATCTTTTCCATATCCGAATCAATGATCCCCGTCTTCCGGTCCTCCGGAAAAAGTCCCTCGCACACGGCGCAGTACGTGCGGATAAACTGTCCCTCCTGCCGCTGCCGCTGAAGCCTTGCCGCCGCCGCACGGCTCCTGGCAAAGACAAGAACGCCGGAGGTCTCCTTGTCCAGCCGTCCGATGATCCGAAGTCCGGCAGTTTCCTTATCCGACGGTCCGGTGCCCTGCGGATCTGCCTCGCCTGCGGAGTGATTGTGCTTTCTCTTTTCCTGCAGATAATACGTCAGATAATTGGCCACCGTGTCCGCATAATGCCCCGGGCAGGGATGAACCACCTCTCCCGCCGCCTTGTCCACTGCAATAAGATCCTCGTCCTCATACAGGATCCGCACAGGTCCCTTTACGGGCACAAGCTTTTCTGCGCCCCGATCCTCCGGAAGAAGGATCCGCAGGGTCTGTCCCGGCAGCATGTGCTCCGATACGTGAATGGGCTTTCCGTCACAGGTAATCCCACGATCCGTGAATTTCGCACTGCTGATCTCGTGTCCCGTCACCCGAACGCATTCCCGAAGGACAAGATTCACCAGACCGCCCGCCGTTTTCTCCAGATCCTCTCTTTGCAGCGTATAGTTTAAAATCTTCTCCACAATTTGTCTTCCGTTCCTTTTGGGGCCGCTGACTCACCTCTTCGACAGGTGCGGCCGCCGCTGATTGCCCGCCGCGCCATGGCGCTCCGGCCGCCGGCTTTCTGCCGCGCAAAATGGATTCGGCTGCCGGCTGTCCGCCGCACCGCAAAGATCTGCGGC
The DNA here is from genome assembly GCA_964461705.1 of uncultured Sarcina sp. Classification (GTDB taxonomy): domain Bacteria; phylum Bacillota; class Clostridia; order Lachnospirales; family Lachnospiraceae; genus CAG-791. The sequence continues at coordinate 1,292 of CAYXAN010000399.1, forward strand.
AGCTTATTTCCAAAATTTCCACCCCTTTTTATTCTTTTTGGGCTTTCGATAACGATAGTAAATATTCCTCAGCACCAGAAACATGCTGCAGCCAAGGGCAAAAACAAAGCCTGCCACTCCCAGCACCGGCAGTCCCATGACCTGCGGCTGCATGTTGGTGGTACAGATGATGGAGGAGGACATCAGCAGCGCCGCAATGCACAAGCCGATGACCAGATTCCGCACCAGAGCATAGGCCACCACCGTCAGCTCATCCTGCGCGCTCATGACAATATTGACCTTTGCCCGGCCGTGAAGGAACTCATTCAGCGTATCCGTTGTCAGGGACGGGATTTCCGCTCCCTTTTTGGCCGCCCGGTAAAGGAGGCGTCCGTTCCTGCTCAGCTCCTGCTTCCAGTCAAAATCCCGCAGAAAAT
>CAYXAN010000400.1:0-1701 GCA_964461705.1 uncultured Sarcina sp.
GAGCATCTGTACGCTCCTGATTCGCGGCAATATGACGGATGCGTCCTGCTTTGTCTGGTATCAAAGAGGCGTTGAGGCAGGACTGACCATCACCCGCCTTCTGGACTACTACATGATGTCCCTGCCGGAGGGCTATGAGGGAAGCCTTCCGCAGATGGTGGTGCGGTATTACGCCTACCAGAATACGCTGCCCTGGATGCAGGCGGCCTGTCTGTACCGGGTAGTGTCCGAGCACCGGGAGGAATACGGAGATTTTTATGACAGCTATATGCAGCAGATGGATCGCTTTACGGAGGAGCAGCTGCTGCAGCATCGGATGAGCCCGGATCTGGTCCGGCTTTATCAGCGGTATCTGTCGGGCAGACATGTCCTGACAAACGAGATGGCAGAGGCGGCCGTGCCGATTGTTTTTTCGCGGAGCGTGCAGACAGACAGTACAGGAAATGCCCTTCATGTGGTTGTCCTGTACGATCATTACCTGCGGGAGCAGTATGCACCTCTTCACGGCGGGACCGCGTATCTTCCGATCTACGGGGATCACAATCTGGTGCTTCTGGAGGACGAGCAGGGGGATCGCTATGCAGCGTCCGTCCACTTTACCGTTACGGCGCTGATGGAATATCGGCGGCTGACGGATATCCTGGCGCCTTATGAGACGGACAACATCGGCTTTGACCTGTATCGGACCGAGCTGGGCCTTGACGGCGCAGAGGGCGGCAGGGAGCATCCGAAGGAAAAGACGCCCTGGCCGGTGTCGGCACAAAACGAGGGCCGCTACCGCCTGTTGGTTCAGCTGGAGGAAATACCGGAAGACTACAAATGCCGTCTGCGGCGTCTGCTGCTGGATTATTATGCCGGGCAGGCAGATACAGGGAGGCTAAGCGACCTGCTGCAGGAGGTGCAGCCGGAGGGGATGCCCCGCAGGATCCGGACGCAGCTGATCGCGGAAATGGCAGCGGCGGGTCTGACAAAGAAGGCATATGCGTGGCTTGTGCGCTACGGCTGTAAGGATATCGGGGGAGAGACGCTCCTTCGGATTGTCGACGGAATGCTGGAGGAAACGGAAGGGACCGGGAACGAGGATCTCATTCACATCGCTTATGCGGCCTTTCAGAAGGGCAGCTACCACGACAGGCTGCTGGAGTTGATTGCGGATTGCTGGGACGGACGAACCGAGGAGCTGGCACTGATACGGCTTGCCCTGGAGGGCTTTGGACATCAGACAGGAAATCTCAGCAGCAGGATGCTGACGCAGCTTTTGTTTACCGGTGAATACGGGGAGGAAAGACGGGAGCTGATTCTGGATGCTCTGTCCTTTGGAGCGGACACCGAGCAGATGGCGGATGTGCTGGCACAAAGCGGACACTTTTATTACGTTATGGGAAAGGAAATGTCTGCAGAGGAATTTGATCTCATCGGTGAATTCGGGCGGCAGGGAATCCCGCTTCTGGATATCTGCCGCATCGCGTGGCTGAAAAACCGCTCCGAGCAGTCCGGAGAGATCGCGGACAAGGCGCTGGAAATCACGGATCTGTTCCTGTCCGATCTGCTGGAGCGCAGGATTGTTTTCCCCTTCTTTCGGCAGTTCATCGGGATTCTGCCGGCACTGCAGGCCTATGCGGACGAAACTCTGGTGGAATACCGAAGCCCCATCGGGGAGACACCGCCGGGGAGGGTGCTGTATCATTATGCCATGGAGAG
>CAYXAN010000401.1:0-1668 GCA_964461705.1 uncultured Sarcina sp.
ATCTCGAAACCGGAGATACCGGCACGCCTCTTTACTGTTCCGACGGTACCCTGTATGGATGCAACAACCATCAATTCGCAAAAATGCAGTTTGACAAGGATCATGTGCTGTATTTTACCGAGCAGGTTGTGATGGAATATGCCGAGGGCGGCACCGAAACCTTCCGGGGCTATACCATGCCGACCAGAGATACCGCCAAGGAGGTCAGCATCACCTCCCTTGAGGAATACAGTGCCCTGTTCGATATCCTTGAAACTCTTTCGCCCGTTTCCTTTACCCGGGTGGAATACGAATCCTATAACGACGTGATCGACCACCTCCAGGAGGGAGAGCGTTACGCCTTCTTCGGGATTGACGGCTATGACGGCGAGCTTCTGGCCACCAGCGATTCCACCTTTGAAGCCAAATTTCAGGGACTGACCGGCACCATCGCCACCAGTGCCACCATCTACGCCGAAAGAGACGGCAAGGCCGAATATGTCGGCATGGTCTCCACCGGAGGAACGGACTATCCGATCCGGAATTCGAATGGAATTCTCTATGTCGGCAATCAGGAGCAATATATTGAAATGAAGATTCAGCAAAACGAGGACGGCAAGTATGCTCTGTATGACGTGCGCTACGCCGGGGCAGCGTACGATGACAAGGGCAATAAATCCTACGAAACCTTTGACCTTGAAAGCGACGCTGCGGAAAGCACGGTTTTGAAGGTCTCGGACGACGCCTCCTTCCAGGCATTGTTCACCGCTCTGGAGAATCTTCCTCCCGTCAGCTTCTGGACACAGGATTCCGGTTTCGGAAGATAGTCCTGGGAAGGATTTTCTTTCATCCGCGTTTTCCAAAAGGAGCAGTGAGTCGACATTGGCTCACTGCTCCTTTTCTCTTCATGGAAGGCAGCCGCTTCCGCAGTGCTGCCGCCACGGGAAAGAGCTTCCTTCGGAAGCCCTGTTCGTATCAGCTTTTTTCCCGAAAGAATTACTGCTCGCCGTCGTAGGGAACGACTGCACCCTGATAGGTCTCGTTGATGTAATCCACAGCGGCTGCCGAATGCAGCGCATCGGTCAGTGCCTTAATCTTGGCAGAGGATTCATTTCCTTCCTTCACCGCAATGACATTGACATACTGCTGAATCGCATCACCGTCCGCAGACTCAATAGCCAGCGCATCCTCGCTGACGCTCAGTCCGTTTTCCAGGGCATAGTTGCCGTTGATGACGCCAAAGGCAACGCTTCCCAGCTGCTTGGCGACCTGTGCTGCCTCCACTTCAACCAGCTCCAGATTGTAAGGGTTCTCCGTCACGTCATTGACCGTAGCGGTCACACCGGCATCCTCCGCCAAGGTGATGAGACCCTCCTGCTGCAGCAGAAGCAGTGCCCTCGCCTCATTGGTTGTGTCATTGGGAATGGCAATGGCATCGCCGTCTGCAATGTCCGCAAGATCGCTCTTGGTGCCGCCGTAGATTCCAAAGGGCTCATAGTGAATCCTGCCGTTCTCGGCAACCACAAGACTCGTGCCGTTCTCCTCATTGAAGGAATTCAGGTAATTGACATGCTGGAAGTAATTGGCATCGATCTCGCCGGACTCCACCACGTTGTTGGGCTGGACATAGTCCTCAAATACGGTGACATCCAGCTCATACCCCTGCTTGGCCAGGACATCCTTCACGGC
>CAYXAN010000402.1:0-1664 GCA_964461705.1 uncultured Sarcina sp.
GGAGCCATCCACAACCACACCGTCCACGGGGATGTTTTCGCCGGGACGAACCACAAAAAGATCACCCGGCAGCACCTCATCCACAGAGACCGTCATCTCTCTTCCGTCCCGCAGAAGAGTGGCCGTCTTCGGCGCAAGTTTCATGAGAGCCTTTAAGGCATCGGTGGTGCGGCCCTTGGAAAGAGATTCCAGCATTTTCCCTACGGTGATGAGGGTTAGGATCATGGCGGCAGATTCATAATAAAGCTCATTCATATAGGGCATGGCCGCTGCGCTGCCGCCGTCCGTCTGAGCCTTTGTCATGGCAAAGAGCATGACGGTGGAATAGACAAAGGCTGCTCCCGCACCGAGGGCAATGGTGGAATCCATGTTGGGAGAGCCGTGCAGAAGGCTTCTGAAGCCGGAGAGGAAGAACCGCTGGTTGATCACCATAATGATGCCGGACAGCAAAAGCTGCATCAGCCCCATGGCAACGTGATTGTCCTTCATAAAGGCAGGAACCGGCCATCCCCACATGTGGGCACCCATGGAAAAATACATGAGAATCAGCAGAAAAAGAACAGACCAGAAAAGACGCCGCTTCAGGATCGGCGTGGTTTTGTCCCGCAGGGCATCCTCCTCCGCCGCAATACGCGCCATGTAGCTCCCCCTTTGAGCAGAGGCTGCAGAGGATGCGGCAGCGGTCTCCTTGGGAGATGCTCCGTAGCCGGCTTTTTCCACGGCCTGCAGAATCTCCTCTGCAGAGGCCGTCCCCTCAACTCCCATAGAGTTGGTCAGAAGGCTCACGCTGCAGGAGATGACGCCGGGGACCTTGGAAACGGCCTTTTCCACCCTTGTCTGGCAGGCGGCACAGCTCATACCGGTAACATGAAATTGCTGCATTTTCGCTCCTCCGTATTCCTCTGACCTTGGCTGTCCGAGATGTCATCGCATCAGCTTCGGCAGAATGTTCACCAGCTCGTCCACCTTTTCCTGATGTCCCTGCCGGATGTCCTCCGTGACGCAGGATTTGATATGACTGGTCAGGAGAACCTTTGTAAAGCTGTTCAAGGCGCTGGACGCGGCCAAAACCTGGGTCAGGATATCGACACAGTAAACATCCTCCTCAACCATCCGGCGAATGCCGCGGATCTGTCCCTCAATCCGGTTCAGTCTGGTGACAAGATCCCGCTCCTCTTCGCTGTTTCGATGCTTTTTGTGACAGCAGGGACAGACCTCTGACAGAAGCTCCTGCTCGCGGTCTGTAATCTGCTGTTCGTTTTGTTGTTCACCGGCTGCAGTCATGGATAATCCTTTCAAAAAGATAGCCCCGTCGGAATGAAGAAGCCAAATTCAGCGACAAATTCAATGCGGTGAGATACCCCGTGGGGGTATATAACATGGATATAGCATATACCCCTGTAGGGTATCGCGTCAATGGCAGGTTGCTGCCCTGAGTGTGAGTGTGGCCGTATAAGCGACCGTTGTCCCGGGTGCGGCCGCTGCTGCGGACACGAAGCTTTTGTCTCGGGCACAAAGACCGGGTTTTGCCCCGGTCACGAAGAAACCGCCGCAGAGAATCTCTCGTATGAGATCCTTGCGGCGGTAAGGGGGGAGCTATGGAAAAGAGTCAGTTCCTTCATAGGTGAGGTTTTCATGCATTCCAGCAGAGGTGATCTTGCTGA
>CAYXAN010000403.1:0-1663 GCA_964461705.1 uncultured Sarcina sp.
TGATCTGGGAATCAGCGTAAAGCTGCCGGCCGGCTACGAGATGATCACCGCGCCGCGTTCCTCCACCTTTAAAAACTACGGACTGATTCAATCCAATGGAATCGGTGTCGTGGACGAGTCCTACTGCGGAGACGAGGATGTACTGAAAATGCCTGTTTATGCCACAAGGGACACCGTGGTTCATGTCAATGACCGCATCTGTCAGTTTCGCATTCAGGAGCATCAGCCGCGCATAGTGTTTGATGAGGTCGAATCCCTCGGCGGCAAGAACCGCGGCGGCTTCGGCAGCACCGGACGCCGGTAGGTCGTGCCGCTGTTCCCTCTGCAGTACCTTCGCAAGCCAGCGGCCAGGCGGCGAAGGTGTCCTCTGCTTCGATTCTGCTGCCTTGTGCTTCATTGCATTTGTGCAGGCCGAGGCATATACTTGAAATCGTCTGCGGACGCGGGATTTTCACCTCCCGCTTCGCCTTCGAAATATTGATTCAGAAAGGAATTTCTTCCATTATGGCAGTGAAAATAAGAACCCGTTATGCCCCCAGTCCTACCGGCAGAATGCATGTAGGAAACCTTCGCACCGCTTTGTATGCATACCTGATCGCCAAGCACGAGGGCGGCGACTTCATCCTTCGCATTGAGGATACCGACCGGGAGCGTTATGTCGAGGGCGCTGTTGACATCATCAACCGCACCATGCAGCAGACCGGCCTGATTCCGGATGAATCTCCGGATCTTGGCGGAGAGTTTGGCCCCTATGTGCAGTCCGAACGCGTCCGGAGCGGTCTGTATATGGAGTATGCCAGAAAGCTTGTAGAAAAGGGAGAGGCTTATTACTGCTTCTGTACTCCGGAACGTCTGGAAACGCTGAAGCAGGTTGTGGACGGCAAGGAAATCACTGTATATGACAAGCACTGCCTGCATCTGTCCCAGAAGGAAATTGATGAGCAGCTTGCCGCCGGGAAGCCCTTTGTCATCCGCCAGAACAATCCCAAGGAGGGAACCACGACCTTTCATGATGAGCTGTACGGTGATATCACGGTGGACAACAGTGAGCTGGATGACATGATCCTTATGAAGTCCGACGGATTTCCGACTTATAACTTTGCCAATGTGGTGGACGACCACCTGATGGGCATCACCCACGTTGTCCGCGGAAATGAGTACATCTCCTCCAGCCCCAAATACAATCGTCTGTATGAAGCGTTCGGCTGGGAGGTGCCGGCATACATTCACTGCCCGCTCATCACGGATGCAGATCACAAAAAGCTTTCCAAAAGGAGCGGCTATTCCTCCTATGAGGATCTGATCGAGCAGGGATTTTTACCGGAGGCGGTGGTGAATTTCATTGCCCTTCTTGGCTGGTCTCCGGATTCCGATCAGGAAATTTTCACTCTTGAGGAGCTGGTAAAGGAATTTGATTTTCACCGTATCGGAAAGTCCCCGGCGGTATTTGACTATACCAAGCTGCGCTGGATGAACGGAGAGTATCTGAAGGCCATGGAGCCGGAGCGGTTCTATACCCTGGCAAAGCCGTATCTGCAGAAGGCCATTGACAAGGAGAGCATCGACCTTCGCGTCGTTGCCGAACTGGTGCGGACCCGCATTGAAATCCTTCCGGACATCCCGGATATGGTTGACTTTTTCCGGACTCTTCCGGACTATGAGC
>CAYXAN010000404.1:0-1657 GCA_964461705.1 uncultured Sarcina sp.
CCAGGCTAAGGTGAACCCGCCTCTTCGTACTGAAAAGGATCGGATGGCCATCATCCGCGGCATGCAGGACGGAACCATCAGCATCATTGCAACCGATCACGCTCCCCACAGCAGCAAGGAGAAGGCGGCAAAGCCCCTGTGGAAGGCACCCAGCGGAATGATCGGCCTCGAGACGGCGCTGTCCCTTGCCCTGAAGCACCTGGTGGAGCCGGGATATCTTACCATGTCAGACATGCTGGCCATGCTGACCTGCCATCCGGCGGACTATTACGGACTCCCTGCAGGGCGTCTGGAAAGGGGCGCATGTGCCGATCTTGTGATCTTTGATCCGAAGGCGAGGCGGACCGTGACGGAGGAAGGCTTCCACTCCAGATCCTGTAATTCGCCCTTCGTCGGGGAGACCCTGCCCGGTGTGGTACGCTGCACCGTTGCGGCGGGAAAGATAATCTACGGGGCGCTAAGGAAACGCTGATTAAATCAGCGTTTCCTTAGCAACCTCCGGTGGATCGCACGGATTTGCAAGGAAAATCACGGCATCAGCCGCAGGACGTCCTGGGTCAGACTCTGCCTGCGCTCATCCAGAAGAAGCAGCTGATTGTATTTGAAATACGACTCGTTTCCGCATTCATTGACAAAGCCCATGGCGTCGGCATCCGTCGACAGCTCCGATAAAAAGAGCACCATTTCCTGCCCCTCGCCAAAGCATTTGGCAAGGAAGGTGAAGGCGTTGGTCAGATGATCCCCTGTCTGCGTCGTTCCTTCGAGCCGCTGCTGTTCCCGCTGCGCAAACCAGTCGCGGAAGAAGGCAAAGGCCTCCTGCCCGGAGTCCTCCGCGAAGGTCTCCTCGGACAAAAGATGCTGCAGCTCATTCAGGGCGCCAAGGGTCAGACGGCGGCGATGTGCCTCCTTTTGCAGGATGAGCCGGGAAGCCTCCTTGGAGGCAAGCTCGGCGGAAAAGGAGCGGATTTCAGAGGAGAGAGCCTGGGAGGAGGGCTCATGCCTCTTGAGCCGCGCCACCAGCTGCTGAAGCACCTGCAGAAGCTGCTGCTGGACCGTCTTTTCCTCTTCCCACCGGTGGAATTCGCCGGAAAGAGCGTCCGCCACAAGGCCGATGAGCGAGAGCTTTTCGTCAAAGGGAGCATTTTTAACCGCGAGGGCTTCCGGACGGATGATGCCGGACAGAAGCTCAGGGATACGGTAAATGTTCCGATATCTGCAATACAGCTCGTAATAATTGGCAAACTCCTGCGCGATTTCCGGGTCCTGCAGATATTCACCGATCAGATTTTCCGTAACGGGAATCTGCAGCTCCTCGTATACCTTGAGGATTCGGGACAGATCCTCCCATCCTCTTGCCGTGACAAAATATCGGTTTTCCACATCGGTCCGGATGGAGTAGAAATGATCCTTCCGAATATCCAGATAGGACATGACAGAGCCGTGAACTCCGCAGTCATGCGCATAGCTGCGCCAGGCGGGAAGGTCGGCCTCAATCGTGATCTTACGGATGCGATCCAGCGTAACGATGTCAAACTCCCGGACAGATTTGTTGTATTGGGGAGGATTTCCGGCAGTGACAATGATAAAGCCCTTCGGGAGCGTATGGGTGCCGAAGGTCTTGTACTGCAGAAACTGCAGCATGGTCGGAGCCAGGGTC
>CAYXAN010000405.1:0-1654 GCA_964461705.1 uncultured Sarcina sp.
CATTCATGCCGAAGGCAGCACGCTTCGAGGTCCCAAGGTATTCTGCCTTGTAAATCTGGTTGTAGAAGCAGTACAGCATAAAGCCCATAAGGTCCGGCACGATGGCTTCTGCGCCCTCGGACTCCAGAACATCTACCAGGTGATTGTTGGCAGCGTAGGAATACTTGACCAGGATTTCCCCCACAATGCCGACCCGGGGCTTTTTCAGGTCTTCATGAATGGGCAGAGCATCGAAATCACGGATGATTTCGCAGGAGAGCCGCTGAACCTTCCGGAGAGGAAAGCCCTTGGTATGGACAAGAAAATCGGAGCATTTTTGTGTCCATTTCTCATACAGCGCCATGACGGCACCTTCCTTGACCTCGTAGGGCCGCATACGGTAGACGCACTTCATGAGGACGTCTCCCAGGATGACGGCGAAGGCCAATCTTGTGACCAGAGGGAGGGTAATCTTAAAGCCGGGATTTCCCTCCAGACCGGAGAGGTTGGCGGAGATTACGGGGACCTGTTCCATTCCAGCCTTTTTCAGAGCTCTGCGGATGAAGCCGATGTAGTTGGAGGCGCGGCATCCGCCACCTGTCTGCGACATGATGACCGCGGTTTTATGAAGATCGTACTGACCGGAGGAAAGAGCCTCCATGACCTGTCCTACCACAAAGAGAGAAGGATAGCAGGCATCATTGTTCACATATTTCAGCCCGTAATTGATGGCCTCATGATTGTCGTTGCGCATCAGGACAAGATGGTAGCCGCAGGATCTGGCGGCAGGCTCAATCAGGTCAAAATGAATCGGAGACATCTGCGGACAGAGGATGGTATAGCCCTCATCAAACATCTGCCTGGTAAAGGGAACCTTGCTGATGCTGGTGGAGCGGATGGTTCGTTTTGTCAGATTTTTCTCGCGGATGTGGATTGCCGCGATAAGAGAGCGGACACGGATCCTGGCAGCTCCAAGATTGTTGACCTCATCGATCTTCAGGCAGGTGTAGATCTTGTCTGAGCCGGATAGGATATCACTGACCTGGTCCGTCGTGACAGCATCCACGCCGCAGCCGAAGGAATTGAGCTGGATGAGATCCAGATCCTCACGGGTACGGACATAGGAGGCGGCAGCATACAGCCGGGAATGATACATCCACTGATCCAGCACCACCAGAGGCCTCTCCGGAGTTCCGAGATGTGAAATGCCGTCCTCTGACAGGACAGCAAACCCGTAGGAGCTGATCATCTCGGGAATGCCGTGGTTAATCTCAGGATCCAGATGGTAGGGACGGCCTGCCAGGACGATTCCTTTGGTACCGGTGACCTCCATGAACTTCAGGACACGTTCTCCTTCTGTCTGAACATCCCTCCGAAATTGCAGAAGCTCCTCCCAGCCCTTTTCGGCAGCGGCCAGAACCTCCTCCCGGGGAAGCTCCGAAAATTCCCGAAGCAGAGCCTCTGATACGGTTTTCAGGTTGGTGAAGGCCATGTACGGATGGCGGAATACCACGTTTCCGGACAGGATCTCTTCCACATTGTTCTTAATGTTTTCAGGATAGGAGGACACAATGGGACAGTTATAATGATTGTCCGCTTCGTTGTTCTCCTCACGTTCATAGAACAGGGACGGATAGAAAATAAAGTCCGGGTGAGCTTTTTCAATGAGCCACTG
>CAYXAN010000406.1:0-1614 GCA_964461705.1 uncultured Sarcina sp.
GGTTTACGGAGGCTTCCTGTAAGGGGGTGGATCTGTTCCCGGTCTATCGGGATTTTATTGAACAGCATTTCGATGAGGGGCTGGACAACAAGGACAACAGCTGGATGAATTCGTCCTTTTCCTGCGCTCACAGGGTGAAGATGGATTTGTTCCGGCGATTCGGCTGGATCGCAGCGGCAGGGGATCGTCATCTTGCGGAGTTTATGCCGGGAGACGAATATCTGAAGGATCCGGAGACCGTTCGCGGCTGGAAGTTCGGACTTACCTCCGTTCAATGGAGAAAGGACGATCTGGCAAAGCGCCTGCAGCGCTCCAGAGATCTGATCGATGGAAAGGATTCAATTGAGCTGAAGGCCACCGGCGAGGAGGGAATCCTTCTTATCAAGGCGCTGTGCGGCCTGCAGCGGTTTGTTTCCAATGTGAATATCCCGAATACGGCATTGCAGATCCCGAATCTGCCGCCGGATGCCGTGGTGGAAACGAATGCTGTTTTTGAACGGGATCACATTCATCCCGTTGCGGCAGGAGCCTTGAAAAGAGATGTGTATGATCTTGTGATTCCGCATGTGGAAAATCACGACAGGACGCTCCGGGCGGCGCTTACCTGCGACCGGGAGCTGGTGACCGATGCCTTTTTGCATGACCCGAATTACCGGGCAAAATGCAGTGACAGGGAAGTGACGCGTCATCTTGTGAATGATATGATCGAAAACACACTTCAGTATTTGCCCAAGGGGTGGAAGTAAGACAGCAAGTCAAATCACGGAAGGGAGAAGGGACAAATGAGAATCGCACTGATCAATGAAAACAGCCAGGCGGCAAAGAACGGGATCATCCTGCAGGCGCTCAGGCAGGTGGCGGAGCCGATGGGTCACGAGGTGGTCAATTACGGTATGTACACGGCAGAGGACGAGCATCAGCTGACCTATGTGCAGAACGGCATTCTGGCAGCGGTGCTTCTGAACTCGGGCGCAGCGGATTTTGTGGTCACCGGCTGCGGAACGGGTGAGGGCGCCATGCTGGCCTGCAACGCCTTTCCGGGGGTTTTGTGCGGGCACATCGAGACGCCGCTGGATGCCTATCTGTTCACACAGGTGAACGACGGCAACTGCGTGGCCCTTCCCTTTGCCGAGGGCTTCGGCTGGGGCGGCGAGCTGAACCTGACCTATATCTTTGAAAAGCTCTTCTGCGCACCGGGCGGCGGCGGATACCCGAAGGAACGGGTGGTGCCGGAGCAGCGCAACAAGAAGATTCTGGACGAGGTCAAGAAGGTGACCCACGCAGAGCTGCCGGACATTTTAAGGAGGCTGGATCCGGAGCTGGTAAAGGGCGCTCTTGGCGGAGAGCACTTCCTGGAATATTTTGAGACCGCCTGCAAGGATGAGGCGATTGCGGAGGCGGTAAGAGAGGTGCTGCAGTAACGTGTCCTGCCTGTTGGAAGAGGATGGGAATGCAAACGATTGCAAAAACACCCATGTATTTGCTATAATTCAAGTATTCATGACAGAGGGGTCAAAGGGCCGGCACTCCGATGAGAGCCAGGGAAGCGCTGATGAAAGCGCAACCTCCGGTGGATCGCACGGATTTGCAAGGGAAAATGCTGCTTCGCAGCGC
>CAYXAN010000407.1:0-1559 GCA_964461705.1 uncultured Sarcina sp.
GGGAACAGGAACAGGCTCTGGAGGCCGGAGATCTGGAGGCGATGTTCCGCGAAAGCGTCCGTGAGGATTACGCGGAGGATCTGTACGGCAATCGGGCGTTCCATATCCTCTGCGCCTCAAACGTTCCGGAATACAAAATCATCGGCCAGATTTTTGACACCTACTGGATTTTGTCCTTCCGGGACAAGATGCTGATGATTGATCAGCATGCCGCCCATGAAAAGGTCCATTTTGAGCGGCTGATGAAGCGGCTTTCCGGCAGGCAGGGGGAGGCTTCTGCCTCTCAGCTTCTGGCTCCTCCCATCGTGCTGAATTTAACCGGCAGGGAGGAGGCCGCGCTGGAGCAGTACCGGGATTATTTTGTGCGGATGGGGTATGAAATAGAGTCCTTCGGCGACAATTCCTATGCGCTTCGCAGTGTGCCCATGGAGCTGTACGCCAATGAACCGGATGTCCTTTTGAGAGAAATCCTGGATGAAATTCTGGACTCCCGCATGAGCGGGACACCGGCTGCCATCTTGTACAAAATTGCCTCCATGTCCTGCAAGGCTGCCGTCAAGGGAAATATGAAGCAGTCAAAGGAGGAGGCAAAAGCCCTCATCGATGAGCTGCTGTCCCTGGATAATCCCTACCATTGTCCCCACGGCCGCCCTACCATGATCGTGCTGACCAGGCAGGAAATTGAACGCAAATTCAAGCGGATCCTATAGAGATATAAAGACCATGAATCCTTTAATCATCATTGCAGGTCCTACAGCCGGCGGGAAAAGCGCTGCGGCCGTAGCTCTTGCCGGACAAATACAGGGCAGCATCGTGTCTGCGGATTCCATGCAGGTTTACCGCGGAATGGACATCGGATCTGCCAAAATAACAAAAGCTGAAATGGGCGGTATTCCGCATGAGCTGATTGACATCATTGATCCTGCGGAGGAATGGAACGTGGTCCGCTTCCAGCAGGAGGCGAAGGCGGCTGCGGAGCGCATCTATGCCTCCGGACGGATTCCCATCATAGCAGGCGGAACCGGCTTCTATATTCAGGCTCTGCTCTATGATGTAGATTTTACGGAAACCAAAAGGGACGCCGGATTTCGGGAGGAAATGGAGCGGCTCGCCGCAAAGGAGGGGCCGGAGGCCCTGTATCAAAGGCTCCGGTCACTGGATCCTGCCGCAGCCGAGAACATCCACCCGCACAATGTCAAAAGAGTCATCCGGGCTCTCGAATTTGTCCGGGAGACCGGCGGCTCCATTGCATCTCACAACGAAGAACAAAGAAACCGTCCTCCGGCCTATGATGCCGCATTTTTTGTCCTCACACGGGACCGCGCAAAGCTCTATCAGCGCATTGATGAAAGAGTGGATCAGATGATGGAGAAGGGGTTTCTGGAGGAGGTTCTTGCGCTTCGGAATCAGGGACTTACGCTCAAGCACGTTTCCATGCAGGGGCTTGGCTATAAGCAGCTGCTGGAATATCTGGACGGGAAGTGGAGTCTGGAGGAGGCTGTCCGGCAGATAAAGCTTCAGACAAGACATTATGCCAAACGGCAGATCACATGGTTAAA
>CAYXAN010000408.1:0-1535 GCA_964461705.1 uncultured Sarcina sp.
GAGCCACAAAATCACATCCACCTCCCGCAGCGTGGACTCTGCCGCCTTCAGCATGTATTCCCCCAGCCGGTCTCTTGCCTCATTGATCCCGGGGGTATCCAGAAACACAACCTGCCCGTTCTCGTCACTGTAAATGGTTCGTATCTTTGTTCGAGTTGTCTGCGGCTTGTAGGAGGTGATGGCAATCTTCTGTCCGATCAGCGTATTCATCAATGTGGATTTCCCGACATTCGGACGACCCACAATGGCCGCAAAGCCCGCTTTCATCATATTTGTACCTCCTTCTTCCAGACCTCTCCATCCTCCGCCGATCATCACAAGGCTCAGGTCAGGGCTTCTGTCTTGTCAAAAAGCTTTTCCGCTTCCTTGATCTTCGCTGCAGAACCGACGACGCATAAAACATCATCCTCCATAAATGCCTGAATGTAATCGGCAAGCTTCTGTATATCCGCCTCCCTGCAATCGAGCATCTGCAGCCGGTCCGTGACAAGATCCTCCTTTGTTGTTCCCGTTAAATAGCAGGACCTGGAATACCTCCCCAGCATGCTGGGCGTCAGAGGCCGATCCAGGGTGCTCACGGTACCGATGACGTACTTGGTCATTGCCTTCTCATCCGCACGGAAATTCCGAATGTATTCCGCTGCTTCCTCATAGGTTTCAATGGTTTCCTGCAGCTTGGGATCCCGATAGCTGACAAAATAGGACGTCCCTGTCGCGCCGAAGCTGCTCATGCAGCCGTACGCTCCGCCCAGCATCCGTATCCTTGTCCACAGGTAGTCATAGCCCAGAATCACACGAAGCACCTGTAAATCGCCGCGGAAGGCCAGCCCCTTTCGGGTAAAATCACCTGCTCTGCAGACAAACTGAATTTGTCCTGCCGTAGTATAACCCTCCTTACAGCGCGGATTCGGCAGCCGTTTGGATTCCTTCCAGTACGTCAGCACCGGCGCCGCCCCTTCCTTGCCCGGAAGCTTCCGGTAAAAGTCCTTCAGCTGTTCCGCTGCCTTTGAAATTCTCTCCTCCTCCGACGTAAGATCCGCGAAAAACCTCTCCTTGCAGACAACGGTCTTTGCAACCATCCGCATCATCTCCGGCAGTCTGTCTTTATGCCGGTCAAAATGGCTGCACACCTCGTCCAACAGACGATACATGCTGATTCCCGCCAGATCGTCCATCACTGCCCCTATCGGAGTCAGCATGGAGCCGGCACGCATCATCGCCGTGGAATGTCCGGATGCGGCAAGCTCCGCCTTCATGGAGGCTCGCTCCTCCTCCAGAATTTCCCGCATGCGCTCCGTGTCCTCCCACTCCGTTGCCAGCAGCATTTCCTCGGAAAGCGCAAGTGCCTCCTTCAAATGGGAATCCATGACCTTCATGGAAAGCTCGAACAGAATACGGAAGCGCCCCGGCTCGTGCCTGGATGCGGTTCCTGTCACCTCCGGCGTAATCCCGCCTGTCACAATATTAATCTCATTGTCCAGCTCCTGATAGGAATACCTCTTCGTGTTCATCGCACCCAAGAGGATTTTGTAAAT
>CAYXAN010000409.1:0-1530 GCA_964461705.1 uncultured Sarcina sp.
AGCAGCCATTCTGTCTCTGGCCTTCATGGGCTTCAGCGGAATGATTTAAGGAGGCAGGAATATGGATTTGATTATCATTGCAGTGGTCCTGATCCTGATTGTTTCCCTGATTGCAGGAGTTCTGCTTTCTTATGCATCGAAGGTGTTTGAGGTAAAGGAGGATCAGCTGTTTCTCGACCTTAGAGAGGCTCTTCCGGGCGCCAACTGCGGAGGATGCGGCTATGCGGGATGCGATGACTATGCGCATGCGCTGGCGGCAAAGGACGGCGCAGAGGAGGTTCCCTGTACAAAGTGTGCCGTGGGCGGCCCTGCCGTTGCAGGGAAGCTTGCGGAAATCCTGGGAACCTCAGCCGGTGATGTGGAAAGACAGGTTTCCTTTGTAGCCTGCAAGGGAACAAGGGACAATGCAAAGGCATTGTACGAGTATGCCGGAAAGGTGGAGAGCTGCACGGCAGCAAAGACCCTGTTCGGCGGCACCAAGGAATGTGCGTACGGCTGTATCGGTCTTGGCGATTGCGTTAAGGTTTGTGATTTTGATGCCATTCGTGTCATCAACGGAGTGGCTGTGGTGGATCCTTCGGTCTGCACGGCCTGCGGAAAGTGTCTGAAGGCATGTCCTCAGCATCTGATTTCGCTGAAGCCGGTATCCGAGAAGGTTCTGGTGCAGTGCTCCAATAAGGACATGGGCAAGGCGGCGATGGCAGTGTGCAAGACCTCCTGCATCGCCTGCCGTATGTGCGAAAGAACCTGTCAGCATGATGCTGTGCATGTGGTGGACAACATTGCGGTCATTGATCCTTCCAAGTGCGTCGGCTGCGGTGACTGCGCAGAAAAGTGCCCGAAGAAGTCCATCCTGAATCTGGCGGCAAGGGCATGACCTTGTGCCGTGTTGTGCCGTGGCAGGTATGTTCGGGTGTCGGGATTGCGGGAGCGCAGGGTGCGCGGCAATCCGAATCGCGGGGGCAAAAAGCAATTTGCCCTCAGCATCGTGTGATGTGCGGGAAGGGATCCTCTGTTTACTGCAGAGGATCCCTTTTGACTGCAGCGAAAACGCTGATGAAATCAGCATTTCCATACATTAAATTCGCGGGATATACCGCAGAAGGAGCCGTGCGGCAATGCCGTTCAGGATTCCGGCGGCTATGCCGGAAAGGATCATGACGGGGAAATAATAGATCAGATTCAAATTGGAAACAAAGAGCATGGCAACGACCAGCTGCCCCAGATTGTGAAATACACCTCCGGCCATGCTGATGCCGTAAAGGGAGAAGAAGTCCTGCTTGCCGGCAGCCTCCCGCCTGTGATTTACGGAAAGGAGCAGGGTCATCATCAGCAGGCTGGAAGCGGCACCGGCCAGAGAATACAGCATGCCGAAGAGGCCGCTGAACAAAAGGCTTGCCAGCAGAACCCGCACCACATTGACAAGTAACGCGGAGCGTGCCCCCCTCCGATACAGGACATACACAATGACAAGGTTGGGAAGCCCAAGCTTTACTCCGGGAAGTCCCGGCTGAAAGGGAAGCATGGCTT
>CAYXAN010000410.1:0-1522 GCA_964461705.1 uncultured Sarcina sp.
TCTTCTTATGTGATCACTTGCGATCACTTTACAGAACAAAATGGCTGATTTTTCCAAAAGTGTTCCCGTTTCGGAGCAAAAATCAATCCATTGAGCTGAGCCTGGCAGCCGATGTCCTGCACCCGGCGAATTTAGGGAAACGCTGATTAAAGCGTTTCCTTAGGACATCGGCTGCCAGGCAAACCTTTTCTCCAGAAACCGCTGCAGGAGCGACAGAATCGTATTGAGTCCCAGGTAGATCAAGGCCACCTCGCAGTAAAGAGCAAACGGCTCGAAGGTACGGGCGGCAATCTGCTGAGCCGCCTTGAACATTTCCACCACGGTGATGCTGGCTGCCAGCGCACTGTCCTTGGTTAATCCGATCAGCGCACCGAACAATGTAGGACACGCCACCCGCATGGCCTGCGGCAGTACGATGCGCCGCATCACCTGCCCCGAACTCAGTCCGATCATATAGCCGGCCTCGGTCTGACCCTTCGGCACGGAAAGAATCGCCGCGCGGATCGTTTCCGATATATAAGCCGCATAATTCAGGGAAAATGCTGCAACCGCCGCCGGGAATGCCTTCAGCACAATTCCAAGGGAAGGCAAGCCAAAAAAGACCAGATACAGCTGAACAATCAGCGGCGTACCACGGAAAATCCACACATATACCCTTGCCAGCTTCCTTAGAACAGGAACACGCTGCACCTGCACCAGGGCCAGCGCCAGCGCGATCACAAGACTCAGCGCATAGACACATGCGGTCAGCGGTATCGTGACCTTGATGCAATAGCTCACCAGCTGCGGCAGTGAGGCCGTCAGAATTTCCCACAATCGTTCACTCATACCCGCATTCCTTCACTGTGCCCGGGCGGAGCTTGTGTAATCGCCGCCCAGATATTTTTGTGAAATTGCTGCCAGCGTTCCATCCTCACGCAGTTCTCTCAAAGCTTCGTTGATGGTATCCCTCAGTTCCGTTTCTCCCTTGCGCGCAGGAATTGCAAGGATATCCTCGGAGTCCGGAATGACAAAGGCATCCCGAAGCTTTGATTTCGCATCCGGCCGCTCGGCATAATAGGCATTGAGAATCGGAAGATTCATTCCCATAAAGTCTGCACGCCCGGTCAGCAGCATTTCAATGCCCTCGCTGGAGGTCTCGACGGCAGCAATCGATGCTCCGTAGGCTTCATACCAGGAAACGTAGTCATTGGTGCTGCTGGTAGCGACAATTTTCCCGTTCAAATCCTCCGGAGAACGGATGCTGCCATCCTCTGCCCTCACAATGATATGACGATCCATATAGCAGTAGGGCTCTGAAAAATCATATTTTTCGGAACGCTCCTTCGTAACGCTGACGCTGTTGATGACCGTGTCAAACCGGCCGGAATCCACCCCGATGAGCAGGGCATCCCATGCAGCCTCCGCAAATTCCGCCTCCACACCAAGCTTCTTTGCCAGTTCCCTGCCGACCTCGGCATCCATTCCGGTCAGGTTCCCGTTTTCATCATGGTATGAAAAGGGGGGATACGTCCCCTCAATA
>CAYXAN010000411.1:0-1521 GCA_964461705.1 uncultured Sarcina sp.
CCTTTATTGTATCTGTTGACGGCAGCCGCTGCAGCCCTCGCACCCCGGCATGCCCTCTGCAGGATAAGCGACCTGCTGCGCCACAAGATCCCTCGGCGTGGTCAGAAGACATACCGCCTGAGAGGAGATTCCCTCCCCTCGTCCGGTAAAGCCAAGGTGCTCCTCCGTGGTGGCCTTCACGCTGACCTGCTCCACCTCCAGCTTCAGGTCCTCTGCAATGTTCTGCCGCATCCTGTCAATGTACGGACGCATCTTCGGGGCCTGCGCAATGATGGTGGCATCAATGTTTTCGATGAGAAGCCCGTGCTCCGCAAGGATCTCACCAACCCGGATCAGCAGCTTCCGGGAGTCTGCCCCCTCCCATTCGGGATCCGTGTCCGGAAACCATTTGCCGATGTCTCCCAGTGCCGCCGCCCCAAGCAGCGCATCCATAATCGCATGGAGCAGCACATCCGCATCAGAATGCCCCAGAAGTCCCTTTTCATAAGGGATCTCCACGCCTCCGATGATGCACCTTCTGCCCTCTGTCAGCTTATGCACATCATATCCCGTACCAATACGCATACCTGCCGCCTTTCCCTGTGCCGGCTCTGATGAACTGCACGGATTTGCAAAGGAAACCGCTGCTTCGCAGCGCAAATCCGGCGTGGAAAACGCTTTCATCAGCGTTTTCCTAAGGATTAATGGTGAAACAGTCGGATGCCCGTAAAGCACATCACCATATCATGACGGTCTGCCGCCTCAATGACGTTATCATCCCGAACCGATCCGCCCGGCTCCGCCACATATTTGACGCCGCTCTTGAAGGCACGTTCAATATTGTCCCCAAAGGGGAAGAAGGCATCCGAGCCAAGCACCACATCGGTGTTGCGGGACAGCCAGGCCTTCTTCTCCTCACGTGTGAAGACCGCAGGCTTTTCCGTGAATACCTTCTGCCAGCTGCCCTCCTCCAGAAGATCCTCGTACTCGTCTCCGATGTAGAGGTCGATGGCATTGTCCTTGTCCACACGCTTTACATCATCCCGGAAGGGAAGCCCCAGCACCTGAGGAGACTGGCGAAGCCACCAGTTGTCTGCCTTCTGACCGGCAAGCCGCGTGCAATGGATGCGGGACTGCTGCCCTGCACCGATGCCGATGGCCTGTCCGCCCTTGACATAGCAGACCGAATTGGACTGCGTGTATTTCAAGGTAATCATGGCGATGGCCATATCATCCAACACCCCGGCAGGCAGCTCCTTGTTCCGGGTCACAATGTTGGAAAAAAGACCGGCGTCCACCACCAGCTCGTTGCGTCCCTGCTCAAAGGTGATGCCGTATACCTGCTTGTGCTCCACCGGGGCAGGCGTATACGAAGGATCCATCTGCAGAATGCAGTAATTGCCCTTTTTCTTGCTCTTTAAGAGCTCCAGAGCCTCCGCATCGTACCCGGGCGCAATGACACCGTCCGAGACCTCGCGGTGAATCAGCTTCGCCGTTGCCGCGTCGCACGTGTCCGAAAGTGAAATGAAATCGCCGAAGGAG
>CAYXAN010000412.1:0-1510 GCA_964461705.1 uncultured Sarcina sp.
ATCCTTGAACTTGATTCCGGCAACCTCATCGAAGGCCACGCAGTCCCACAGGCCAACCAGTCCGACCTGCTTGGTTGACATGCTGTAAAAAAGATTGGCAATCGTGGTCTGCCCGCCGGATACCAAAATGGAGTTCGGCGAAATTTCTTTATAGATATGTGACTTACCGGTTGAGCGCGGCCCCAACTCGCACAGGTTAAAATTGTTCTCCACCAACGGAATCATACGGGCGAGAAGCAGCCACTTCTCACGATCCGTGAACTTATCCGGCTCCATACCGGTCGAACGAAGGAGAATGGTAATCCACTCATCCTTTGTGAAGGCCTTTCTGCCGTTCTTTACCTCCTCCAGATCAATGTGCGGCATCTGGATCGGCGTCAGCTTCCGGACACGGATGGGGGTAACCTTCTTATCCTCCTCCACGTACTCATATTCGAGCTGCAGAATGCACCAGATTCCTCCGCAAAGCAGGCGGTCATATTTCTGCACATACTCCGGCAGAATCGGAATGTCCTTGATTCCCAGATTGGAGAACTCCGCTTCATACCGGTCTTCCTTGATGTTCAGGTGTGCCGTAATGCGATCAATCACGGTATAGGACCCGCGCTCTCTCAAGATCGAAAGCGTCTTCTGTGCCTCATCCGGACGCACATAGTTCTCCGCAAGGATTCTCTTGACGTTATTCACGCCCTCCTCAATGATTGTCTCATCATCGCTGGAGCAATACTGACCCAACAGGAACTCCAGCACATAAATCGGCACATTCGCACCTTCCTTGATGTGCTTGGTCAGATCCTTCCGCACGATCTTGCCATCAAAATACTGGCGAAGTTTACTGTGTAGTTCTGCTCTGGAGTCTAATTCTGATCTATTTTCCGCCATGTTCCCCTCTGAAATAGAGTCTTCTCTGAATTCTCCCATGGTCCATTTCCTTTCTTTATTTTCCGACGCACTTTATCTTGTACCTTGATTCAAGATGGATCCTGATTCCAAAATTCAAGATTTCTCTTTTCAAACGCTTGTAACCAACGAAGCTTTATCAGAATTTTTTCCTTTTCATTGACTTTCTCACATTCCGGAGATTTTTTCAGAGCTTCAGTTTTTTCAGGTGCTTGTTGGAGTGCTTCTATTTCTGCACTTGTGGAAGCATATTCTTTAGCTATGTCACTTATCCATGAATTCTTGCCCTTCCCGAAAGATTTCAAATAGTTCAAAATGAACTTCCCGTCCGTACCATCCTCTTCAATCATGCTATCCTTCAAATGTTTTGAAGCCCCATCAAGCACTTCCGGAGCAACGATTATTCGAGGGTAAACAGCCTCCCTGCTTTCCATCCTATACGCATCAACCAGTCCCTTACCCCATACAAAAATATCATCAATATATAACTGTCCTTTACAAATTCCACCACGCGGCTTGTAATTGCATTTAAGTAAATGCTCTGCCATGTATGCCGTAAATTCCAGAAAAACATCGGCCTCAGCTTTGCCAGAATTACTCGTTTTAACCG